>NZ_CAXUPB020000009.1:0-1191 GCF_964252725.1 Massilia sp. LjRoot122 | reverse complement strand
CCCTCATCAGGCAGCAACTGATGAATGGCACGTACCGGCCCATGCCGGTACGGCGCGTGGGCATTCCGAAGCCAGATGGAAGCGAACGTGAACTGGGGATACCCACCGTGACCGACCGTCTGATTCAGCAGGCACTATTGCAGGTGCTGCAACCGCTGATCGATCCCACCTTTAGTGAGCACAGCCACGGATTCCGGCCCGGCCGGCGTGCGCGTGATGCCGTGCTTGCAGCACAGCAGTACGTGCAGGAAGGCTACCGCACAGTGGTCGACGTCGATCTGTCGAAGTTCTTTGATCGGGTCAACCACGACATCCTGATCGACCGCCTAAGGAAACGTGTGCACGACGCTGGAATCATCCGGCTGGTGCGCGCCTACCTGAACGCGGGCATCATGGATGGCGGCATGGTGGTCGAGCGGAGCGAAGGGACGCCGCAAGGCGGTCCGCTCTCGCCGCTATTGGCCAATGTGCTTCTCGACGAGGTGGATCGGTTGCTGGAACGACAGGGACACCGCTTTGCCCGCTATGCCGATGACTGCAATGTATATGTGCGCAGCCAGAAGGCAGGCGAGCGGGTGATGGCCCTGCTCAAGCGCCAATACGACAAGCTGCACTTGAAGATCAATGAATCAAAGAGTGCGGTAGCCAGTGCGTTCGGCCGAAAATTTCTGGGCTATGCCCTATGGGCTGCCCCGAAAGGCGAGGTTAAACGCGCCGTGTCGAAGAAGGCATTGGAGACGTTCCGGCAGAAGATCAGGCAGCTTACTCGCCGGACTGGTGGACGCAGTATTCGCGAAGTAATTGAACGTCTGCGCTCTTACGTGTTGGGATGGAAAGGCTATTTCGGCTTGGCACAAACATCAGGCGTCCTGCGCAAGCTGGATGAATGGATGCGTCACCGAATGCGTGCGATTCATCTCAAGCATTGGAGGCGAGGCACGACAATCCACCGGGAGCTACTGAAGCTAGGGGCCAAACCGAACGTCGCGCTGCTGGTGGCCAGAAATGGCCGTCGCTGGTGGCACAACAGCCGACTCGCCCTGAACAACGTGCTGACGATTGCCTACTTCGACCGCCTTGGCATGCCTCGGCTCACTTAACCTCAACTACTCGAACCGCCCGGTGCGGACCCGCATGCCGGGTGGTGTGGGAGGGGCCCGGCCAGGCTCAATGGCCGCCCCTATCCCGATT
>NZ_CAXUPB020000008.1:0-1422 GCF_964252725.1 Massilia sp. LjRoot122 | reverse complement strand
GTAATGCCGTTCAGTTAAGACTGAGCGGCATTTTTCTTTTGGGGTGTTGTAAACGGTAGCTAAGGCTGTTAACCTGCGTCACCATGTTTGATGACGCGCTCCATTTCCTCGTGCAGGCCCAGGAAGACCCAGACTGGGCCCGCCTAGGGCAGCACTTGCCTTACGAGTGGATCGAGCAAGCGGTTGCATATACTGGCAAAGCGAGCATTCGACAGCGCCGCTTACCGGCCGAGCAGGTAGTGTGGTTGGTGGTGGCCCTGGCGCTGTACCGTCACCAGTCCATCAGCGAAGTGGTCGACGACTTGGACTTGGCATTGCCGGATGCGCAGGTGCCTTTCGTCAGTAAAAGCGCAGTCGCCCAGGCACGGCAGCGTCTTGGCGCCGAACCGCTTCGGGCACTATTCGAAATCTCGGCAAAGGCTTGGTCTGAGCAGGATCGAAAGCAGTACTTGTTCAAGGGCCTGAGCCTGTTCGCGATGGACGGCACGACCTTGAAGACTGCCGACACGCCGGAGCTGCGTGAGCATTTTGGAGAGCAGGTCTATCCCAGCGGACGCATCTCCAGCTATCCGCAGGTACGCGGCGTGACCTTGACCGCGGTGCCGACCCACTTGATCCGTGATGCGAAATTTGGTCCTTATGGGATCAATGAGATGCTCTATGCAAAAGAGCTGCTTGCATCGATTCCAGACGACTCCCTTACCGCCTTCGACAAAGGGTTTCTGTCGGCTGAGATTCTGTGCGGCCTGACCATGGTTGGAGCAAACAGGCACTTCATCATCCCAGCCAAGGCCAACACCAAGTGGGAAGTCGTCGGCGGCACATCTGACGATGCCGTAATCGAAATGCGCGTATCGCCCCAGGCACGCAAGAAGTGCCCGGACTTGCCTGAAACCTGGCGCGTGCGCGCGATTACGATCATCGACCAGAGTGCACGCAAGCACGTATTGCTGACATCACTGTTCGACACCAAGCGCTACACAGCCAAGGACATCGCCGCTTGCTATACCCAGCGCTGGCGGATTGAAACGAGCTATCGCGAGCTTAAGCAAACAATGATGGGCATGGCGCTAACCCTGCGCAGCCGCACCGTCGACGGCGTGTATCAGGAAATTTGGGGAGCCCTGACCGCTTACAACCTGATCCGGCTGGAGATGTCCAAGGCGGCACTAGAGGTGAAATGCGAGCCGACCGAGATCAGTTTCATCCGCGCCTTCCACATCATCCAATACGAACTACATTGGGCAGCGGTGACCCGAGCATACGGCAAGTTGCCTGCGTTAATGCAGCGCCTTCGCCAACGCCTCGTCATGCTCCTGAATGAAGAACGGCCCGGCCGAAAAATCGACCGGGCCGTCAAGGCCTTACCTCATCGTTACACCGTTCGTGTCCTGAAGAAGGACCTTAACTGAACGGCATTAC
>NZ_CAXUPB020000007.1:0-8773 GCF_964252725.1 Massilia sp. LjRoot122 | reverse complement strand
ATGGAACCTTGATTATCGCTGTCGAGTGCACAGCGAAAGGCTCGCTCCAACCTGTGCTCATCTGTTCGCCACGTGTGAAGCGGTTACGTTACAGGTACCGAAACAATCAGCAAGATCTAGGTCTTCCAGTACTTACTTAGTGGAATCTTTAGCTTGGTGACGTTCCCAGGCAGGTGCTACTTCACCTTGAACTAACCGTTTTTAGCTTTAGACTGATTGGATTGGATTGGATGCAGGACTCCTGGCGAGCTTACATAGCGCGCAACAGGCGGCATGATGAGACGGGCACCGATCACTTCAGATGACGTCAGCAGATGGAAGGCTCAAGGGCTCGGTTTAGGCGAAACCGTGAGCTACAAACCTTGGATTGACGTTCGATGCTTCTCATCGAGAGGACGCATGAGCCGTCGGCCAGGCGTGACGACTGGTAGGATGCATCATCTATTTTCTGACAACGAAAGTTTCTTCTTTTTGATGGCGGACTACGCGGCCGACGTCGTTGATATCCGGGAACAATTTCCACTATTTCCGGAGTCTGCAACCCAGCGCATCGCATCGTCGTTGGAAGTCCATCACCCACGCTACCCCGGAAGCCGAACACCGATCGTCATGACGACCGATTTTCTGCTGACGAGGATTGATAGGGCTGGCAAGCGGTCCCTTGTAGCCTATAGCATCAAGAGCGCGGACGACTTGCGTGGTCGAGGCCGGAAGTCTGTGCTCACCAAACTGGAGATTGAGCGACGGTATTGGCTATTGCGCGGTATCCCATGGTACCTGTTTACAAACGCTGAATTCGACAAGACAGTCATCGACAATCTAGAGTGGCTCAGCTACTTCACGGTAGATCATGGCGTTCATCCGGATGCTTTCGTGAAGCAGCTGCCCCGGTTTCTTGAGGCGTTCAATACACCGTCCTTACAAGATCTAACGCTCGCGGAGCGCTTGCGGGAATGCACGGCAGTGTTGAGTTCCGCTGTTTCTCTTGAACTGGCGACCGACATGTTTCGCTATTGTAGTTGGCACAAACTGATTAACTTGGACCTACGTGTGCCCATCGGTTTGCGCTGTATTCCAGTCGTCTTATCCGTCCGATCTGACCCTCGATTCACCTCTGCTAAAGAAGGTGGTCACAATGGAAATATTGCATCTTGCTGAGGTATTCGAGGCGGTGCCGAACGTTGTAGAAACAGGCTTTGCCTGTCCGCAGCGTGTTCTGTGGGTCGTGCCGGACGAAGACGTGCTCGTGGCCATCGGCATACAGAAGAATTTAAAGAAACCGGGTGTATATAGCCTGCAGGAGGTGATGCGGCTTCTAAACGATGGCCTGCTTCAACGAATCGAAGTGAAGCTGCGACCATATGTGTTTCAGCCTGAGGAAGCGATCTTGCGCCGGAGTCTGGATGTTAGGGATCGAGCTTGGGCGATTATTAAACCTCTGGTCCGCGAAGACTGTATTCCTGATATCTATCTGCCGCGTACCCGTGGCCGCCTGATCCTGGCGCGTGCTGCGGAATTAGAGCTCGATCCTAAGCAGGTGTACCGGCCTTTGTATCGATATTGGGCGTACGGTAGCTGTATTGATGCGCTAATTGCGTGCTACGACTTGTGTGGACCGTCTGGTCAGCGGCAGAAGGCAGGATCGAACAAACGTGGTCGACGGCCAGACCGGGTGAAGCTGCAGAACGATCCATCGGTGCTTGGGCCGTCGAGAGCCGATGTCCAAACCAAGATCGTTCAGGGAATTCATGCCTTTCTGAAGCCCGGTGTGACGATAAAGAAGGCTTGGGAGGATACCAAGCGGACATACTTTAAAACCGGGGAGATTGAACACGGAAACCTGCTGATCCCGGTACTACCTGAAGATCACGAAGCGCCGTCGCTACACCAGTTCAATCAGGTCGTGAAGGAGATGAATCAGGATTTTTCACTTACCAAGCGAAACATCAGCACGACTACTTGGAACCTTAAGCATCGGGGAGTACTCGGATCCTCTAAGAGCAGGGTATTTGGTCCCGCGGCACGGTTCGAAATCGACGCAACCATCGTAGACGTCTACCTTGTATCGGTGTTCAATCGTGCCTGGCTGATCGGGCGGCCCGTCCTGTATGTTGTGGTCGATGTCTTTTCCCGAATGGTGGTGGGTTTTTATCTCGGGCTCGAGGGGCCAAGTTGGGAAGGCGCTAGGTTGGCCTTGTTCAATGCATTCTCATACAAGGCCGATTTCTGTCGGCAGCTAGGCATTGATATCGGCCCGGATCTTTGGCCTTGTCATCATCTGCCTCACAAACTACTGTGCGATAACGGCGAGCTGAAATCCAAGGCCTCAGATGCGTTACCAAAAGAACTCGGCATCACTATCCAGAACGCTGCGGTTCGCCGGCCTGACTGGAAACCTAATGTGGAGCAGCAGTTCAACCTCATCAATAATCACACCATCCATTTTGAGCCGGGGGCATTGAACCGCCGGCTGGACGAGATGAAGCGACGCCACTGTTCGCTCGACGCTTCGCTGACACTTCCTGAGTTGAGCCGGATCCTGGCCTACAAGCTGATCAAGTACAACTTGTCTGCATATCGCGCTCACGCACTGCCCGAAGAAATGCTGGGAGAAAATCTCATGGATGCGACCCCACTAGCGGTTTGGAATTGGGGGATGGAGCACCTGACGGGAGGAGCGAAGGTGCTAGAAAAACAGAGGGTGTGGACGAAGCTTTTACCGGCCGCCACCGCATCGGTCCGGCGTGACGGTATCTATTTCCATGGGCGCCGTTACGCCTGCGAGCGAGCTATCCGCGAAGAGTGGTTTGCACGGGCAAGAACGAACGGCAAGGTCGAACCGATCGAGATCCGTCATCTGCCGTATGCGCCTGCGTCCATCTGGATTCTCAACGCCATATCACGCGAGTGGGAACCCTGCGAACTGTTGGACGACAACGAGAAATATCGGCTGGCACGTCTGGAAGAGATGATTGATCGCGCCAAGTTGCTTGGTTTGGAAGCAGACCACAAAGCTTCGGCGCTGCGGCAGGTGTCCGCCACACTGGACGCCGAGTGCGAAGCGATCACGGCGGCCGCAAAGGAAGCCGCGGCGCAAGCCAAGCAGGGACTGAGCAAGACCGAGAAGAAGGCGAATGTGCATGCGAACCGGGCCTTCGAGAAAACTGCCGAGCGAGTTGAACACGCGCGTGAAGCGGCGCAGTCGTATTGCGAGCCACCGGCGCAAGACAATGTGGTGAAGTTGCGCCCCGATATGCGAAAACAAAACCCACTCGACGACATCTGGAGTTTGTAAAGAATTGGCGCCGGGAGCGGTGGCCATACTGGAGGCAGCTAATGAGTACCGACCATTCTTCTCCTGCGTATGTTGAGCAGAATATCGCAGAGTATCGCGATAACCCGCTCATAGAAGCACTTCCCCCGATCCTCACCGAGAAGGAAGCTGCGAGGGCAATGGTCCTGCGTCCGCAGATTCAGCCGGAAGAGCGTGCGATGTCGACCGAGGAGCGCTGGCACCTCCTTGCACGGCTCAAGTATGTCGTGATTCCTCGCCTGATTTTCTATGACGTCGAACGCACTATCTCGCGCCTGCTCCGGGCGGGCTACGTCGTCCGCAATCCGTTCGAGGCGACGACCTGGCGCAGCATCTATACCGCCCAGGATCACGAGCAGTGGCGAAACCTCGACTGGCAACTAATCCCGTGCGAATCGCAACTGTTCATCGTCGGGCTGAGCGGGTCTGGAAAGACAACCTGCGCCGATGCGATCTTGCGAACATATCCCCAACAGGTCATCCATCACGCTTCTTGGCGAGGGCGCCATCTGCCGATCACGCAACTGGTATGGCTGAAAGTGACCTGTCCCAAAAACGGTTCGATCTCGAGTTTCTGCCGTGAGTTCGCGCGACAGGTAGATGCCGCTCTCGGCACTGGCGGCAAATACGAAAAATTGTTTTCAAGGACAGTAATGCGTGAGGACATGCTTGAAGGGGCCATGCGCCAGATCGCTGCGACCCACTTCCTCGGCATCCTGATCATTGACGAGATTCAGCGGCTCAGTTTGCAGAAGACACACGGCACGGCCCCGTTGCTGCATTTCTTCCAGGATCTGCGCACAACCCTTCGGGTGCCGGTGGTGGAAATCGGTACCAGCAAGGCAGCCAACCTGTTCACAAATGAAATGAAGGACGGCCGCCGGGCTTCGGAAAGCGGCCTGATCCAATTCGAGCGGCCGCCAAAGCGTGTGAAGGAGTGGGATGATTTCGTTCGGCGCATCTGGAGGTATCAGTGGGTCCGACAACCACAAGATCCGGATGACGAGATGCTCGATACGGTCTTCGATCTTAGTCAGAGCATTCCTGACTTCGTCGTGTTGCTCTTCAAGCTCGCGCAACAGCGTGCCATGCTCGATGGCACTGAAACGTTGACGCCGAAGCTACTGAGGCAGACGTACGATGATGGGTTGGGATTGCTTCACCCAGCGATCAATGCGCTACGCTTGAATACGACAAAGTCGCTGTCGCAATACGAAGATTTGCTGCCGGTCGACGAAGCCCTGGCGAAATTGCTCGAGTTTCCCAAACATGTCACGGTCGTGCAGGATCATCTTGATCAGCTGTTTCCGGTGACGGGTTTTGCCGCGCCGGCAGCGGAGACCGGACAGAGCGCATCACCACAGTCGTGTGACGGTAGCACCGAACCCGGCGATTCCGGTGCGGTCGATCCAGCACTACCTCCTGGGTACGTGGACATGCGGACCGCGGCGGATGCTGATGATCCGCACAAGTACCTGGTCGAGAAGGGGGTGATCAGCCATGAAGGCGTCAGCCTGGGCGGTCGTCGATAAATGGGGTGCGAAACCATCTGCAGCCTTAGAAGGGAAGCCGGCAGGAAGCGCTGGCGATATCGTCGTTCCCGAAGAGACGATATTTGGCATCGTGTCCCGCTACCATGCACTGACTGGCCATCCGACCTCCGGGGACACACTGATCGAATTGCTGGGTCGCCGATGCGTGACGCTGGGCACGGCCTTTCCCAGCGGCCTGAACGTGATCTCTAAGCATCTCCGGTTGCAGGTGAACACTATCGAAGAACTGATTGAAGGACACACGATTCTCCCGTGCTTCAGGCCGTTTATGAACCTTGCCCACTACACACGGATTGCCAATTCGATGGCGACGGGCACGGCAACCAACACAAAAATCGCTTTGGGACTGTTGGCAAGTCGCGTGGGAGCGGAAGACGTGCCACGTTTCTGCCCTGTCTGTGCTGGTGTCGACTGCGAGACAATCGGCATAGCGACGTGGTATCGCGCGCATCAGTTCCCGGGTGTCCTGGTTTGCCCGTACCACGGGGTTCCTCTCGTCGCATTTGACTGCCTGGCACAGCGCTTGAAACGCACGCAGTTATTTCTCCCGGCTGCAGCCGCGAAGTGGAGCGGAAAGAGCAATGTTCCCAATGTCGATGAGCAGGAACGCGAAAGATTGGTTCTTGTCTCGCGGCTCATTGCGCAGTTATTTTTGTTGCGCACTGTGCCGGTAAATCCCTTGACCTGGCGGAACCATTACCTTGCTCATTTGGTGGACCGGGGCTTGGCTACAACCAGCATGAGGGTCCATCAACGGGCGTTGCAAAGCGAGCTCCTCGGCTTTTGGGAAAGCTTGAGAAACCTGCCTCCGTTTGATGGCATATTCGCGCGTTGCAATGGGGAGGACTCGTGGTTGACGAGCCTTTACCGCCGGCCTCGCGCTACACACCATCCGCTGCTGCATGTCCTGCTGATCGGGTTTCTGGCCGAGAGCATCGAATCCTTTCTCTGGACAGATATCCCGTCTCTGGTGACTAATTCAGCGGCTGACGACCGGGCATCCGCAGCCACGGAATGCAAGATTGCCGAGCTGGCGGCTGAGGGCCGGTCGATGCGTCAGGTGGCAAAAGAAATCGGCCTATCTGTCAATGCAGTCTTGGTAAAAGCGGAAAAAATCGGCATCGGCTTTATGCGCAGGTCCAAGAAGCTCGATGTCACGGTTCGTTCGCGAGTTTGGCATGCTTTGGCGGCGGGCAACGCCATCGCGGATATTGTGAAAACGACCGGAATGTCAGCATCAACCGTTAATCGCATTCTGGGAGCAGATCGCGGCCTGCAAGCTCAGCGTACCGCCAGCCTGCGGGTGCAGCGGCAGGCACATGCCCGTGGCAAGCTTCGAGCCGTGACGGGCGCGACACCATCAGTCGGATTTAAGGCGCTCAGGACAGCACTTGGCGCCGACTTCACCTGGTTGTATCGGCATGACCGCGCCTGGCTCCAGGCTCAACTTCCCTCCACGCCCCGGATTGTGGAGCGGACCTCGTCAGTGGACTGGTGCATCCGCGACAGGGCGATGGCGGAGCGCGTGACGTTTGCGGTTGTAGAGATACTGGAACCGTCGAGACGTCCGACACGTTTGACGCTCAACGAGATCGGGCGATTCACTGGCAACGCATCGTGGCTCGACAAACATCTTGCACGGCTACCCCGAACGGCAGAACTGCTGTCCCAAGTCCTTGAACCAGCTGCGGTGTTTCGAGCGCGGCAACTTGCGTGGCGTGAGAAACATACCGAAGACGCGCTAGGTTAGCCGCTACACCGAAAGTTGAAGGGAACTGATGCGGATCTCTATTTTTTTGGGCTTGATCAGGCTCGGCAATCTAGGTCTAGCTCTTCGTATAGTACTTGCGGCCAGCGGGAGGAAACTCACGCGCCGGGCAGGGGCCAGGCCAGTCGCGTTGGATGCCGTGTTCTGCAAGCAGCCGCGTTATGGTTTCAGCGTCGTAAGAGACCGATAGATCGACATCCTGAAAAAAATCCATTAGTACGAGAGAGCGATGGTATTCCACTCCCGACCGGGCTCTTGCAATGCTGATCGCAGCATGCTTGTGCGCTAGCTTGGCCCACAAAATCCGCCTGGCATAGAAGTGCCAGTTGGATTCCGCACACTCTTCCAGCGCTTGCAGAGTTTCTGGAAAGGCGTACTGACTGAGTGCTGTAGGATTCCAGCCGGTGTCTTTGGCGAGACGGTTGATCGTAACTTTTTCTGGCTTGCCAACGGATGCATACAAGGCTGCGGCCGTCGCTCTGATCGAGCGCGCCCGTTCGCCGTCTTTCTCACTCTTGTGCGGAACTCTTGCCGGGCCAACCGGCCTAGGTTTCAGCTGCTGAAGCTTGCGTCTTAATAGGGTAACCGCTTCCAGATCGAGAGAGACAAGTCGCTTCATCATCCCATAATGCGATTTCCACAAATCTTCGATAGAGCAATTAGGAATATCGCGAGCGCGATCTGTAAGCTCGCGCAAAAGGCTTGCGATACGCTGCTTTATGCTCGGCTTGCTTGTCCTGCTGGTACCGATACCGCTAGTTCGTCGTTTCATAGCGGGCCGTTCAGTGCCAGCCGTTCGCTCATTCCCGCTGCTCGAACCGATGGAACTCAGGAACTGGGTGGCGTCGCGAAACAGAAAATGCGCAAACAACAGATGGCGGCCGAGCGGTGGTTCTGTAACGCTGGAATCATTCAGCATCTTTAACCATTCACTTAGCCGATCTTCGCGATAAGCTGCATCCGTCCTTCTTAGAAAAGCTTTTCCATAGAATTTTTCCATCTCCGTCTTCAGTCGGACATGGCTCACTCTGTCGTTGCCCCAACTGTAGCCAGTTGCACGCGCGCGCTCACGATAGCTCTCGACCAGCACGCGTGGTGACACCGTTGAGTGTGGGGCCGACTGCAAAAGCGTCGCAGAGAACTGGGCATAGGACAGCGCGATGGGATCTGCTTCCTGTGCGTGCGGTATGCTTTCGAAAACATATTTCTTGCAGGTGCATCGCCGCCAAGGTACGAGGGAAAGATTGCAATGTCGGCTGAATGCACACTCGCAGTGAGGGCATTTGTATAGCAAGGGGGAGGCGTGCTTACTGCACACTTCTACTCCAGGTATTTGATGCGATCGGTGAATGTAGCGAACACCATAGACATCCATATCTTCACGCAGGCATTCTAGGCAAAGTCGGATTGTCTCGGTAGAAAGCCGCTTTGGTGTGTTCGCCGCGTTGTTTGCGGTTGCTCTACTTGGATTGGCAGGGAACGACAGTCCGTTGAAAATTGCAAGTAAGGGGTACAGCGTATGCGCGCGCAAGATCTCTAGCGTGCAAGCTTCCACATCCTCACCTATCCGCGATGCGAGCATCTCGACGTGCGGGGGGATCCAGGCAGACAAGTTGAACGGAGCGCAGTTGAATAACTCTTGGAAAGTGGTGGTCGGCGTCCCATTAGAGCTCAGGACATGGAACCGCCCGATAACGGAAATGATGGCTTCATCTGGTAAGGACGGCGCGACGAGATAATGCTCGGGCCCAGTTGTTGCTAGGGGTATAGGCGTGTCGTCCTGCAGCACCTGCCCGTGGTGACTTGGTTGCACTAGAGAATCTGATGATATTCTTGTTGCCATGACGGTACCGCTGTCCTATCTGACGAGCCCTAGGTTCACCGTGCTGGCTCTTACTTTAGGCCGCGCAGCGATTGTGGACAAGGGGCGCTCGACTGGTTGGAACTAGAATCGGCCCCTGACAGCTGACGACTACCGTTTCAAGCATCTGTGTACCGCGGTTTGACAAACATTGGCGGCACGCCAAAAGACACCCTTCCGCTGCAGAGCGAGATTTGACAAACATTGACGAACCAGTAACATGCCTAAGCTGTTGATTTTACAAGCGCGGATTTGACAGACATAATTCCCCTCTCTCA
>NZ_CAXUPB020000006.1:0-45576 GCF_964252725.1 Massilia sp. LjRoot122 | reverse complement strand
TGAACAGATGGAATTATGTTCGTCAACTGCCGATTATGTGTGTCAAATGTGAATTACGTTTGTCAATCTTAACTGACTAGCACCATACGCATTACTTTTAATTATAGGCAAGCCGGCCGTTGTGCACAGCAATACCTGTGGGATGGTGTGCATCGGCGGCTGAGCGTGGCGCTAACTGGCTAAGGTAGTCTCTAAGCGCGACGGATACTTCCCAATCGCGCTACTGTGGACACATATCGGCATTAATTGGCCTGTCGCGCCGACACACAGAGATACATCGTTTCTCGCTGACTATTTTGTCTAGCGCAGCAACTTGTGGTAAGCGACCGTTTATACAAGTAACGAAAAGCCCGTCTATGCCTGGCGGTCCACTGTCGAGAATAAATGCTTGAGTGCGAGGTCGGATGACGTCGCATAGTTTCCTCTATGCATCAATGAGATATAGCGATACAATTAATTGTTATTGCCAATATACTAACTCATCATGCAAATCGAAGAAGCGATCGTCCATCGCATTGACAAAGACCGTCACGGGAATGGCAAGCTCACTCTTGCACCAGCTTGCCTTGAGATTGATCCAGTCCTGACGGAAGCCGTCGCGAAGGCCCGAAAAACGTACGGCACTACGGCCAGCCGTGCGTTCGGTACCTTCGAGGCAAACGTTCGCCTATTCCCATTCAGCGGTCTGCTGAGCGACTACCTGGCTGGCAAACTAGATATGCTTAAGTTCTCCGGTCAAGCAATGACTATGCTGGTGCGCGAGATGGACAAGCAGGCCTTAGCTACTGGTGGCTACGCGCTTTTTGTCCGCTACGAGGAGCACGCTAAGACCTATTTCATGGTCGTATTGCTGAAATTGCGTGGCGGAGTCGGTATTGATCAGACTACTTTGACTTTGAGCCCGAACTTCTCCTTGGACGTAGACAAGCTTCATGAAGCGGCGCGAATCAATGTCGCTAACTGGAGTGCTGCGGATGGTAACTACATTTCGTTCGCCAAAAAGGGGAAATCCGATGCGGACTTCACAGACTACTTCCGTAACTTCCTAGGTTGCGCCGAGTTCGTCGAGTCCAAGGAGCAAACAAGTCTGTTGATCCAGGCGATCCGCGATTATTGCGTTGCAGAGAAGTTAGACGCAGACGACGCAAAGAAGATGAAAGAAAAGGCCTTCAACTATTTCTCGGAACAGGCACGCGACGGCAAGGGTGTAAGTCTGGTAGCACTATCGATGCGCTTCGACGATCAAAAACCGACCGCATTCAAGGAATACATCGAGCGAAGTGCAATCGAGATTGGTGACGGTTTCGAGCCGCACAAAAACACGTTCAAAAGGCTGATGCGCATCGGTGGTAAGGATGCAGACATCACTATTAACTTTGACATCGGCTTGATAGGTAACCGTGTGCGTTACGATAAAATCACAAGAGAGCTGCGCATCACAAACCTTCCTCCAGCGCTTATCGCTGCAATTGAAGCTGAAATGTAATGACCACAGCCTTTGATCATGCCGTCAAAGTTTACCGTGCATTGGGCAGGCCAGAGTTTGCTGGCGGGTTCTTCCGGGGGACGCTGAAAGTTACGGACGCGCTAATGCCTAGTCTGGTCAAACTGGCTGAGCTCGATTGGTTGCTGGCCCCTACGATGAAGAAGGTGGTCAATGATGCAGAGATCGAAGTCGAAATCAAAGTCGGTGTAGGCCAGTCAGCATTTTTCTCTCCAACGTGGGCGCATTTGCTGGCGAGCCACAACTTCAAGTATGCGCCTCCGGAAGTCTATTACGTAGCCGAAGATGATTATTTTAGTGCAGAGAAAATAAACACCGTTAACTCGCGACGCTATGCAGCGATCTTATCTCTCCTGAAAGTCCTGCGGGAGGTTGCTGACTACTGCGACGAGTCGCTGTCTGGCTTGAAGTTCGTGTTTTTGAATAAGACGAAGTTGGAGTTGCCAGTAAAGTACGATGCCGCCGACCTGCGCGACGTGCCTAAAGTGAAGGATCTTGAACACGATATGTTTGAGACTTCGTCTAAGCACAAAGGGCAGCGTCAGGTAATCATTAAGGTGATTTTGAACGAGCTGTTGAAGGACATAGCAGAAGATGCACGATTCACCAAGCTGCTCTCCGACTTCACGATCTTTACTCAGCGATACAGGGACAGCTACGACCTCTACATCGCCGAGTTCTCGTTCGAAAAGGTACTTGACGAGGTAAAAGCGCACAAGCTCGATTACACAATCAAGTTGAACAAAGTCTTCTCCGACATCCAGAATCAGCTCTTGGCGATCCCGGCCGCCCTGATCCTAATCGGCAGCAAGCTAACGCCGAAAGGGTTTGTCGAGTGGCAGAACTCGCTCACAATGCTCGGATGTGTGATCTTCGTGGCGCTCATGGACCTGTTGGTACGGAACCAGTACAACACGTTAACGGCGATCCTTGACGAGATCCGCAAGCAGACGGATTTGCTCATCAGCAAGCACGCTGCCCTCGTGCCCAAATTCAAAGATCCCTATGAGGACCTGGAGAAGCGTCACGCCCATCAGCGCTGGCTGATCAGAATCGTCGACGCCTTAGTGGCAGCGATGTTCTTGTGCTGTGTGGGGATTTATTATTGGTATTCGACAGGTGAGTATCACTGGCTGAAGTACTGGATCACACACTGATTCTTACGCGCGAAAGTCAAGTAAGTATCCCTGGCCACTATACGGACCTGCTGCACTTGAATCCACAACGTTTCACTATGGCGACTCCTGCGTGTGTGTTGCCGTTCGCTCGTATAGCTGTTCCTTGATCTCCTGCCAGTTCAGCATATACCTGTCCAGGTTAGTGGAAGGCTCTGGTGGTGTTTCAGGTGACACATTTCTTGCAGCAGGACATATCTATGGCGTCGCGAACGCCGTACCCCACTGGCGTTTCATGTATTCCAGCCGAACCCACCGCCGCCATCGCTACGAAGGCGAGTCAGTCATCGCCAGCACGGCAAATGTAGCAAGCCAATGCTCTCCCATGTAATGGTCGGCGATGTGTGGCAATGCGGCAGCCAGATGCTGGTTTGCACTCTTCTCGACTATTTCTCTGGCCGGTCCATCCAAGGAAGAGGCGAGCTCACGCCACGCCCACGCACGAGATAGATTGAGTCCGTCAAGATGAGCAATCCGACCGTCACTCCGATCGCTGACATGTGCCGGCTCAAACAGTGAGGATGGCTCCCGCTGCGCCAGGCCAGGCAAATAGCGTTCGAACCACGATTGAAAGTCAGGCTGGGGGAGCAGGCGTTTCATGGCCTGAGCCGTGCATAACGTGGGTGATAGGAAGTCTTCACCCGAGGGTTCCCACGCCACAGCATTCGTATCTGAACCAAACCACTGTAATGTCTTCTCTGCCAGCATTGCGCGGAGCTCGGTATCGCCGCAGCAGGTGGCAAAATCACTCACCAGTGTCAACGCGAAAGCCGAATTGCCATGCGCCCCAGCACGAACCGGATATGTCTGTAAGGGCAAGAATTTTTTAAAGCGGTCCGCAAACGCAAGCGCTAACGGTTCAAGATCGTCTCGCCAGACCTGCGCCGAGGATGATTCATCGAGGCATAGCTCCGCCTGCAGTTTCAAAATCCAGGCCCATCCATAGGGACGTTCGAATCCACGGCTCGATGCACGCTGGAGATAGGTAAGTTCAACGTCGACATTTCTCCGCGTCAGCCGATCATTCATTAATGCTTCGATTGCACCAGCCTCAGGCATGGATGGGAAAAGACGACGCAAGCGCACGAGTTGCCAAAAACCATGGACGCATGAATGCCAGTCAAAACTTCCGAAGAAAACCGGATGAATGCTTCGAGGCCTGTAAAGGTCGTACGCACCATCCATCACGTGGTCCGCTTTATGCGGAAATTCACGGGACACGTGGCCAAGCGTGATTTGCACATAGCGGCGTGCCAATGCCAGTGTCATGGCACCATCAAAATTTTTCATCTTAGGACAAGTGGAGAACAACGATCTGGTGAAGAAACGGCTGACGGCAGTTGCAGATAGCACACTCAAGCGGGGCGTTGACCCGGCAGACCGGGGCCGGGCCAGTTCACGGATATTCAATCAGGAGCCGGTCAGCGGTACTGGCGGCGTCAACGCAATCCCTCCGGAAAGATGAAACGCCTGTTCATAGCCAAGCTTGCGCAGGTGTCGTGCGGCGCGTTCGCTACGGTTGCCGCTTCGACAGACAAAAACGATCGGAGTGCGATCGGTGTCGGCCAGCCAGGCAGGCAAAGCGTTGGCCAGTTGCGTCACCGGCACATTGACTGTGAACTCCATGAAGTCAGTGTGCGCGCTAGCGAAATGTTCGAATGCTTCACGAACGTCCACTAGCGCAGTGGATGGTTGTTCGCGTAACAGAACCTGCAGTCCGCATCTGTCGAGATGAATGTCATGGGATCGATCCACGTCGCTTGCTTGTTGTACCTTGACTGTCGAATAAGTCGCTTCGCTCTCGCCCCCACACAGAATGGTATTGGAAGGTAATACGCTGGCAAGTTCAGCGCGACCAAGTTCTCCGGTAAAGGCCAGCCGCGGCTGACCATCCGCTGTCTCGAGGACATAGCAAACACCTTGCGCGCCGATGACGATCCGCCGTAGTCTTGACCCGCCGACGGTGATGCGGTCGTCCGAATATGGCCAGGTCACAGCGTCTTTGGTGGAAAGTTCAATGACGTGTTCATAACGGTGCCGAAGCAGTATCGTTGCGATCCGTTCCCGGGTTTCTGGGCGAGAATCGATGATGACGGCCATTCCTTGCTCAGCGTCCAGGAGCAGCCAGGAATTCACTTTCCCTGCCGCCACCTGAACAACACCATTGAGAGGCGATTCAGGGGCACCAGCCAACATGCCGGCCCTACGCAACGCTTCACCACAATGCCGGATGCGGCGACAAGCCTCAACAATTGTTGCTTCGTCCGTAGCGGGACCAAACGAGATCCGCAACGCATTGGTAGTGCGCCACTCGGGCAGTCCCATCGCCTGGAGCACATACGATGGCAGGGCTTTTGCGGCTGAACAGGCACTGCCCGCTGATACGCACACGCCAGCCGCATCCAGGGCATCGACCAAGTCTGCGCTCGACAGGCCTGGCACCGCGACGTTCAACGTGGTCGGCAGCGATTTGTCGAGGGGGGTATTGAACACGATGCCAGGGAAACTCGTCGACAAGGTGTCAATGAGAAGACCACGGAGTTTTTCCAACGCGGTATGGTCCCGGAATACGGTGCCGTTTTCGAGTTCAGCGAGCACCTCACCAAGTGCGGCTATCCCGGACATGTTCTCGGTACCGGAACGCTCCCCGTTTTCCTGGCCACCGCCGATCATCAGTGGAGTGTAAGGAGCCCCGGACCGCACGTATAACATACCGATCCCCTTCGGCGCATATAACTTATGACCGGAGAACGGTGCGTAGTCGATACGCGTTGAGGCCAGGTTCAAAGGAAGCTTGCCCAAGGCCTGCACACAGTCCACCAGCCACAAGGCGTTGCTGCCTTCGAGTATCGCACCAATGCCTTCAATATCCGAGATGACGCCGGTCTCATTATTGGCTGCCATGGTGCATACGAGAGCTGCGTCGGGAGTCAGGCGGCGCAACGTCTCCAGGTCGTGCCTGCCGTCGATATTGACTGGAATGGTGCGTATATCGAGGTTCAGTCCGAGCACCCGGTTCCAGTGGGTGAGACTTTCAGGTACCGCCTTGTGCTCCGTTGCACCATACAGGAGTAAGCTTCCCGCAGGCAGGCCGCGCTCACGCTGTTCCTTGATTGAACAAAGTGCCGACAGAACGGCGGTTTGTATGCCTTCCGTCGCGCCGCTATTGAACACTAGCTTGCCGGCGCCTGCTCCGACCACTCGTCGCGCCCGGGTTCGCACGGCAGTCAACAAAGTCCGCGCTCTCAAGCCGATGGAATGGGCGCTGCTCGGATTTCCATAGACTTCAGTTAAGGCCCGCACGACCGCGTTCACTACGGTGGGCAAGACGGTGGTAGTCGCATTGCTATCAAGAGAGATATCAGTATTCATCGAAGTAGATTGCTGAGAAATAGGGTCACTACGTGCCATGTGCCATCAAGCCAGCGCCATGGCTGGACGCGGCACGAACGCTTCCAGATAACGCTGTGCGTCGAGCGCGGCCATGCATCCGGAAGCTGCACTCGTGATCGCCTGGCGGTAGACCGAGTCTTGTACATCGCCGGCGGCGAACACGCCCGGCTTCGATGTCGCAGTGGCCATGCCCTCGCTGCCTGACTGGGTCTTCAGATAGCCACCGACCATATCCAGCTGCCCCGCGAACAGCGTCGTCTGCGGCTTGTGCCCGATCGCGACGAACACGCCATGCACCGGGAGCGAGGTCAGCTGCCCAAGATTCGAACGCAGGGTGAGCCCTGTGACGCCCTGATCGTCACCGTGGACCTCGTGCAGCTGGCTGTCGAGGATCAGTCTCACCTTACCTTCCGCGACTTTCGCATGGAGGCGGTCGACCAGGATCGGCTCTGCGCGGAAGGTGTCGCGCCGATGCACGAGGGTGACCTGACGTGCGATCTGGCTCAGGTAGAGTGCTTCCTCAACAGCCGTGTTGCCGCCACCGATGACGGCGACATCCTGGCCGCGGTAAAAGAAGCCATCGCAGGTTGCGCATGCCGACACGCCACGCCCCAGGTAAGCCTGCTCGCTAGGCAGGCCGAGATATTGCGCCGAAGCGCCGGTCGCGATGACCAATGCGTCGCACGTATAGATTCCGGTTTCGCCAATGAGGCGGAATGGCGTCTCGTTCAACAAAGCAGTCTGGATATGGTCGACCACGAGTTCGGTCCCGAAGCGCAGCGCGTGCTGCTGAAGGCGCTGCATCAGCTCCGGCCCTTGTACTCCCATGGGATCGCCAGGCCAGTTCTCGACATCCGTGGTGGTCATCAGTTGCCCACCGGTCTCCATCCCCGTCACCAGCATTGGCTGCAGGTTCGCACGCGCGGCATAAATCGCGGCGCTGTAGCCGGCTGGGCCGGAACCAAGGATCAGGAGCCTGGCGTGTTTCGTCGCTTTCGTCATCGTTATTTCCTCAAGTGGACTGCCCGCCCGCGCGCGTGCAGAGGTAGTGAGTCAGCATAGGCACCGGACGCCCGGTCGCTCCTTTGTCCTTGCCGGTGCGCCAGGCGGTTCCTGCGATGTCTAGGTGCGCCCACAACTGGCCACGCGTAAAGCGCTCGAGAAAGGCTGCTGCCACTACGGCGCCGCCACCAGGGCTGCCGATATTGGCAAGGTCGGCAAAATTGGATTTGAGCTGCTCGGCGTACACATCGTCGAGCGGCATGCGCCATGCGGGATCACCGGTTTCGCGACCAGCCTGAAGCAGATCGGCCGCCAACTCCTCGTGCGGGGCATCTGCCCGGGTGAACAGACCACTGTTGTGGTGTCCCAAGGCGACGACGCATGCTCCGGTGAGGGTGGCGATATCGATCAAGGCGCGCGGCTTGAAGCGCGCCGCATAACTGAGCGCATCGCACAACACCAGACGACCTTCTGCATCGGTATTCAGCACCTCGATACTCAAACCGCTCATCGACGTCACGATATCGCCGGGTTTGACCGCGCGACCGGAGGGCATGTTCTCGCATACTGCGATCATGCCGATCACGTTCAGTGGGAGATTCAGTTCTCCGAGTGCACGGAACACACCGAGAACCGCCGCCGCACCGCACATGTCGTACTTCATTTCATCCATCGATGCGCCGGGTTTGAGCGAGATGCCGCCTGAATCGAAAGTCAATCCCTTCCCGACCAGGACGATCGGCGCATCCCCCGTTTCTCCGCCGCGGTGCTGCAGCACCGCCAGCGCGGGTTGTTCTTCGCTACCGCCGGCGACCGCCAGGAAGCTGTGCATTTTCAATTCGGCCATTTCTTTGGGTCCAAGAACCTGGAGGCCAAAGCCGTACTCCTGAGCAAGCGCCTGGGCGCGTCCGACCAGGTAGGTAGGAGTACAGATATTGGGAGGCAGATCGCCCAGCTCGCGAGCGTATATGCTGCCCTTGGCCATTGCTTCGGCCTGTGCCAGGGTTTGGCGGGCCGCATCTGTCGGCGTCAACGGGAGAACAAGATCGCGTATCCCGGCCGGCCGTGCGTCCTTCTCGCTTTTCAGGCTGTCAGGCCGATAATCCATGTCGTGCACTGCCTGCACAACATGGCGCAAGGCCCAATGAAGGTCGCGGCCTTCGACCTGTTCAAATGGCAGGGCGAGCACGGCATCGCGCGCACCAATCTTGGAAAAACAGTGCAGCGCGTCACGTACGCCGCTCCTAAAAGCTTTCTCACCGAGCGATCCGCTCTTTCCCAATCCAACCAGCAGTACCCGCTGCGCTGAGACGCCAGGAGGTTGGCGCAGCATCAGGGTCGAGCCAGTTTTGCCGCTGATGTCCCCCGATTCGACGGCCAGGGTGATGGCGCCTTCAGCGTCGAGCGACCGTGCTTCCTGTGTGAGCACGCCACCCTCGTGGATGCCCACTGCGATGCAGCCCGCGGCGGTCCCTGATAATTCCGATCGCCCATCTGGCTGCGAAATTGGTTTCAATGTGATGTTCAATGCTGCCTCCTTGTGAGGCATTAATGCTAGTGCCTGCTGGACTGCGCTGACGGTACGCCCTGAGAGAAATCCGTCAGCCTGTGTCGACAGGAATAGCAGTACGGATGTGTAGAGCGGGCCCGTACCAACCGTCCCGCAGCATCGCGCCGTACAGTGGCCAGGAAGTCGTGCTTTCTGTACCGATCGTAAAGAATAAATGATTCTAAGATGTCATATTCCTTTACCCATCCATTGCCATGACGAATCCGCTGCTGGCCCTCGACGGCCTGCCCGATTTCCGCGCTATCGATCCTGTATCGATTGGACCAGCGATCGAGACCTTGCTTGCAGGCGCTTACGATGCATTGGCATTCGTCCGCGGTGACGCGGTTCCGCCCGACTACGAGAGTGTATCTACAGCACTCGATGCTCCTGTAGAACGCCTCAACTTCGGCTGGAACCTGGTAACGCACCTACAGATGGTCGCAGATAGCCCGGCGCTCAGGGAAAGCTACCGGGCTTACCTGCCGAAAGTGACCGCTTTCTACACGGCTCTGGGCAGTGACCAGGATTTATGCAGGAAATATCGCGCCATTGCAGCTGATACAGAACTGTCGCCACAGCGTGCCAGGGTGTGCTTCTTAGCGGTACAGTCAGCGCAGCTGTCAGGCGCGGAGCTGACGAGAGCCGACAAGCAACGCTTCGGCGCGATCGCCGATCGCAGCGCCGCCTTGTCGCAACGCTTTGCGACCAATGTACTGGATGCGACTGACCGCTTCGCCTGCTACGTGCAAGCGAGTGAGCTCGACGGTGTGCCTACGGACGTCTTCGAGGCGGCACGCCGGGCGGCTTCCGCAGACGGCCGGGAGGGTTGCAAGCTTGGGCTTCAAGCCTCCATGTACAACACGGTCATGCGGCACGCCTCCAATCGATCCTTGCGCGAAAAGCTTTACCACGCCTATACCACGCGTGCCAGTGAGTTTGGCCCGCATGAACTCGACAACACGGACCTGATGCGCGAGCTGCTGGCACTGCGGCATGAAAGGGCCCTCCTTTTGGGGATGGAAAACCATGCCCAGGTATCGCTCGCGCCGAAGATGGCGCAGGATTCAGAACAGGTGATCGCTTTCCTGCACGCGCTCGCCAGATCAGTCGGCGGGTCGGCTGATCGGGAAATCGAGGAGTTGCGCGTATTCGCCCGTAATGAGCTGCAGCTCAATCAACTGGAAGCCTGGGACCTGCCCTTCGTCAGCGAGCGTTTGCGCCAGGCTCGCTACAACTTCAGCCAGCACGAGGTCAAGCGCTACTTTTCCGTCGAGCATGTGCTGGACGGCCTGCTGGCACTCATACAGCGCCTGTTCGATGTGTGTATCGTTCGCGACGACGTGCCGACATGGCACGATAGTGTTCGCGCCTACCGCATGTTCCGGCATGGCGACGAACTAGGGGTGTTCTATCTCGACCTGTATGCGCGGCCGGGCAAGCGGGGCGGAGCATGGGTGAACGGTTTGCAGGCGCGCTGGCGTCAGGGCGCGCAGGTCCGCACCGCCCTCGCTTCAGTGGTGTGCAACTTTGCCACTCCGAACGAGCAAGGCCTTGCTTCGATCAGCCATGAAGAACTGGTCACCTTGTTCCACGAATTCGGGCATAAGCTGCATTTCATGTTGTCGACCGTGGACGAGCGTGGCATATCAGGGTTTTCTGGAGTGGAATGGGACGCCATCGAGTTACCCAGCCAGCTGATGGAGAACCTTGCCTGGGAATGGGAGGTGATCGAAAGCTTGAGCATGCACGTCGATAACGGCAACAGCCTGCCACGTTCCTTGTTCGACAAGATGTTGGCAGCGAAGAACTTCCAGAGTGGCCTGACGCTACTGCGCCAGATCGAATTCGCACTCTTCGACATAATGCTGCACGCCCAGCCGGTCCCCGCGAATGATGTCCGGGCGCTGCTGGACGTGGTACGCGCTGAGGTCGCACCGATGCCGGTGCCGGGCTATAACCGCTTCGCCAACACGTTTTCTCATATTTTTGCAGGCGGCTACGCGGCCGGCTATTACAGCTACCTGTGGGCGGAGGTGCTCTCCTCCGACGCCTGGAGTGTCTTCGAAGAAGCAGGCGTCCTCCACGATCAAACTTGGGAACGCTTCCGCCGTGCGGTACTGGAAGTGGGAGGCAGCCGCCCTGCTGACGAGAATTTTTTCCAATTCAGAGGGCGAGCGCCCACTCAGGATGCGTTGGTGCAAAAGCGCGGCATCCATGTGAGCGGTGGTGCGACATCAAGTGCCTGAAACCGATCCACCCGGGCGGAATTAGCGTCTCCTGTGCACCTGCAATAAGTGATCCAAGGCCGGCAGGAGCGGGCTGTGCAGGGTACGGCTAACGTTGAAACGCATCTTGGACCGGTTGCCCGCTTTGCGCGAAAAAAGCTCACCCGGCGCCGTCAGGTGGCCGGACTTCGACAACTCGTCGGCTATCGTCAGGGCGTTGGGTTCGCCGGGAAGCGTAGCCCACACATACATGCCGCTGTTCGGCTGCTGATCGAACGTGCAGCCAATCGCGGACAGTTGATCCATTACCGGCTGGCGGCATTCGTCCAGCCGGCCACGCAGTTGAGCACAATGATGGCGATACCCTCCCTGCGACAGGAGCTGATAGACGACGCGTTCGTTGGCGGAAGCCCCGGCAATTTCAGTCACCGTCCGGTAGATGAGCAGCCAATCGATGATTTTTTGGCTTGCGCATAGATACCCAAGGCGTAAACCCGGAGCGATTGTCTTGGAAAAACTACCAACGTAAATCACCCGCTCGAGCTGGTCGAGGCTGGCCAAACGGGTAGCCCCCGCTCCAGCCGCGGCTCCGATTGGCATCAGGTCGGAATAGGTATCATCCTCAACGATCGTAAAGTCAAACTCCTCTGCAAGCCGTAAGATTTGGTAGGCTTTGTAGGGTGAGATATGGCTTGACGTTGGACTGTGCAGTACAGAACTGCAGAAATAGAATTTCGGTCGATGCTGTACGCAGTGCTCGCGCAGCGTTTCGATATTGGGGCCGTCCGCCTCGCGTGGCACGTACAGCACATTCAAGCCGGCAGCAAGCAGACGGTCGAGTGTGAGGAAGGGCCCTGGATCCTCGACCAGCACGAACTCGCCGGCCTGACGCAAGTGCGACAGCACGACCAGGTGAAGTGCATGGGTGGCTCCAGACGTGACCATAATGCGCGATACCGGCGCCTCGATTTGCACGTCACGCAGTTTCGCCTGTAATTGTTGGCGAAGGGGCAGATAGCCAAGGGGATCGTTATACCCTGTCAAATTACGCACGCTCGCGCGCGCTACGGCACGCATTGCCTTGCCCAAACCTGACTCGTCCAGCCATTCCGGCGGCAAGGAGCCAACTCCACTAGTGCTGATCAGTCCGCTAACAGGCTGTACCAGCCGGAAGCGCCACCATTCCGGTAAGGGCTGGGAGACTGGGCTTTCGACGTTGCTGCGCGCCGGCCGTCCCTTGAGCTTTACGAAAAAACCCGAACCGGGCCGCGATTCCAGATGACCGTGTGCTACCAGCTTGTCATAAGAGCGCGCCACGGTATCGCGGCTGACCTCGCAGGCATCGGCAAGCTGTCGAACCGAATGAAGACGCTGGCCCGCGGTCAGCCTGCCTGCCTGTATCTGGGCGACCACCATGTCGAAAATGCGGTCGACCAGCGATAAGCGGTCATGCTGGTCCGTGATTTGGTCTAGCGCCTGTTTGTTTAGGGTGACAACGGGATGATGACTGGGACGTCCCCGGGGCATGCGAGCTCCTGCGCTGGATCTTTAAATTCCGTACTGATAAATACATCAGTACGCGACGGCGAATATGCGTCGTGACTGTACTGATATGACGCTAGTATGACAGAAATTATCGAATTATATTAGGAAACACTAACCACCCACGACAAGGCGTCTACCATGTATCGCACGGATTCAAGTTTCGCCCCCCGCATGTTGATTCTTCCTGCTGCCCTCGCCAGTGCATTTGCCCTGACTGGAGCGCTCCCCGCTTACGCGCAATCGACTGTGGAAGCGCCTGCTTCGAAGTCCGTGCACTGGTATGACCTGTCGTCAGGGTCCCTGGCGCGGACGCTTGACGCAATTGCCGCAACCAGTGGCCGGCCCATCGCTTTTATCCGTAAGGATGTCGAGCAGGGGCGCGCCAACGCGGTGCGCGGGAATTTGAGTGCATCGGCTGCGATCGCCCAGGCAGTGGCAGGAACCGGCTATATCCTGAACGAGGATGGCGTGGGCACCTTGGCGGTGACCCCTGCCACCCAAGTCGTCGTGACAGCAAAACGCGACGAAGCAGAAACCAGTTTCAAAGCGAGCCGCTCCGACACCGCAACACGAAGCGGCACGAGTCTGCATCTTGTTCCCGGCGGTGTCACTCTGATTACCGGCAAGGTGCTTGAAACCCAGCAGGCGACCAACCTGACCGACTCACTGCGCAATGTGAGCGGAATGTATTTGAACCAGTCGCCGCAAAGCACCACTACCTTCACAATTCGTGGTTTCGCCGCCACCAGCAACTCGAATGGTGTAACTGACAGCACTGCAACAACTCGCGGAGTCTATGCTGTTGAACGTATCGAAGTGCTGAAGGGGCCGCAAGCGATCCTGTCAGGCTCGGGCTCGCTCGGTGGCAGCGTGAACATCGTTGTAAAAAAGCCTCAGGCCGAGCCGATCAGGGACGTGACGCTGCAATATGGCACGCACAATGACAAAACGGCCGCAGTCGACCTGTCGGGCGCGATCACGGCTGACAAGCGCTTGACTTACCGTACGGTTGCCAGCATTGCCGATGCGAGCAGCAGCGACGCTGGAATGAATGGTCGCAACGAAAAGTCATTCATGCAGGCGATGCGATGGAAGGACAAGAACACCGATCTCATCGTTAATGCCGAATTCAACAAAGGCCATACGCCTCTGATGCGATACACCTTTGCACGCCGCGACGGGGTCATCCTGCCGGTTCCGGACCGCCTGTTGGGCCATCCGGACGATGGCTTCGATGCCCTCAACCGCAAAGTATCCTACCAGCTCGAGCAGCGCCTCTCTAACAATGCGACCTTGATCAGCCGCACGCAGTACACACGCAGTGAATTCGATCTCCACGTGCCGACGCCTGCCGGCTTGAGCTATGCGCCAGGCGCCCAACCCAATGCCCCGCGGCCAAACATGACCTTCTTTTCGGGACGTACTATCCGAGAAGACGAAACGACGAGCGGCGACCACTATTTGCGACTCGCCCTTCAAACAGGTCCGGTACGTCACAAACTTTCCGTTGGACTCAACCATACAAGTTTCGCTTTCAAGCAGCATGCACGAACGGGAACCTCGTATTCCGTTCCAGTGTACGAATCCACGCCATTCGAATTTCAGGATATGCGTGACCGGGCAGCGAATCCAAGCAGCGATGGGAACAACGGCTTGGGACAGCAAGCAGCCTATCTGCAGGATCTGATGTCTTACGAGAAGTGGAACTTGCTGGTCAATCTGCGGCGTAATCGGTACACCTTGGACGACAGCTCAAGCACGTTCTATCCATCCAATCTGGTTTCGTTCCAACCCGGCTCGAAGTCCTACTCGACCACTCCTGGCGCCGGCCTGGTCTATCAGCTTAACGACCAGACTGCCTTATATGCCAGCTATGGGGAAGGCTTCTTGCCGCAGACTTCGCTGCGCTGTGGTGGGGGTATCGTGCCACCGCGAGAGACGCGTAGCCGCGAACTCGGGGCAAAATTCGACCTGCTCGACAGTCGCCTGGCGTTGACCACCAGCGTGTTCTCGATGCAGGAGTCCAATCGCCTTGTTTTCTTCCGTGCTGGAAACTGCTATGACGTGCGGGAAGCGCAGCGCACCAAGGGATTGGAAATCGACGCCCAGGGTCGTCTGGCGCCAGGCCTGGAAACTGTATTCAATTACACCTACACCCGAAGCAAGGATGTCACCCTTACGACAACGGCGTTCGCTGGGCAACCCAAGCACAAGATGAGTATGTGGACGATTTATGATTTCCAGTCTCCCGCCCTGAAAGGACTCGGCATCGGCGTGGGCCTTAGTGCAAATAGCTGGGCATACGGAAACACAAATGCAACCGAGCAGTTCATTGTTCCTGGCCAGGCCCAGATCGATGCCAGCGTTAACTACAAGCGCGGCCCATGGGTCATGACCTTGGGCGTAAAGAATCTGGCTGACCGCACCCTGTACGCAACCACGGTCAGTAACGCATTCGTGCCGGTATTGCCCGGACGTGAATTCATGTTAACCGTAAAACATAGCTTTAAATAAGAACGCCCTCAGTAGCGGAAAGTATATATGGACGACCACAACAAGCATGAACCTCCCCGGCCGCCGCTGAGGACTCTGATCTTCGGCTTCTGGCGCGAATCCGGGAGCTGGCAGGCCTATTTGATGCTCGGCATGGTGTTGGCGATCATGTTCGGGGGGGTATCGCTGCACGTTTGGGCAAACAAGCTTTCTGGCCAGGTTACCGACGCCTTGCTCACTATGAGTTGGGAAAAAATTTGGCCAGTTCTTGCGCTCAGTGTTGCTGCCGGTGTAAGTATCGGGATGATTATGGTCATTAATACCGCAATCCAGAACCTGATCGACCTGAAGTGGCGTACGTGGCTGACGGACAAACTGCAGAACGAATGGCTTGAGGCGCACGCCTTCTACGATATCGAACGTGAAGGGGTGTTGTCGAATGCCGACCAGCGGATCGCGGAAGACGTCAAGTTGTTCACCGACCAGACTCTCACGCTGTCACTCAGTTTCATTAATGTGATCGTGAACGTCGTGACCTATTCAGCTCTTCTGTGGGGCTTGTCTGGGATTATGAAATTCAACGTTGGTAGTACTGCATTTGCGATTCCTGGCTACATGGTGTTCATCGCGTTCGCGTACAACATCGGCAGCCTTACCCTGATCCACTGGGTCGGCAAGCGCCTGATCGGCTTGAATATGGAACGGCAAGGGGTTGAAGCCGACTACCGCTTCGGCGCAATGCAGGTGAGAGAGAACGCTGAACAGATCGCGTTCTACGGAGGCGCCGCGACCGAGCGCTCACGGCTCACCAAGCTATTCGCGCGCATTCGCGCCAATACGGTTTCGCTCATTGAGCGTCAAGCCAAAGTGATGATGACCTCATCCGTTTATAGTCACCTGTTTACCGGCCTGCCAGTGCTTGCCGCGCTGCCGCGCTACCTGGCAGGCGAACTCACAATGGGCGGAATTACTCGAGTCGCCGGCGCCTATGGGATGTTGAGTAGTTCGTTGAGCTACTTTAGCCAGGCCTACCAGAGCTATGCCAACTGGTTGGCTTATGCTAACCGGGTGCGCGACCTGCAATGGGCGATTCACAAGGCCCAGCAGCGCAAGAGCGGGTTCGCCGTCATGCGGAAGCCGTCTGCAGCACTCACGACTGGGCCGCTGGCGGTACTCGATCCATTGATGCGCCCGCTGACTGAAGTCGGCTCCTTGCGCTTCGCTCCTGGTGAGCGCTGGATGGTGCGCGGGCCTTCAGGCGCTGGCAAGAGCACCCTATTGCGCGTATTGGCTGGCTTGTGGCCCTATGGTTCTGGGAGTGTGACAATTCCGCAAGGCGCAAAGGTAATGTTTGTGCCACAACGTAGTTATCTCCCCACAGGCTCATTTAAGGCTGCAATGTGTTATCCAGAAGCACCGGACGCCTACGACGACGCGCATTGTCGTCAGGTGCTTGCCTATTGCGGACTCGACCAACGGATTCCTGACCTGAACGCATACGATAACTGGCAGCAGCAGCTTTCTGGCGGCGAACAGCAACGGGTGGCGTTTGCGCGTGTCTTACTGCACTGCCCTGACTTCGTGTTCCTTGACGAAGCGACCAGTGCTCTCGACCCAATCCTGGAAACGCGCCTGTATATGGCGTTGACTGAACGATTGCCGAAGGCAGCAATCATCAGCGTGGCGCATCGTGCCGAACTGAGCAGGTTCCATAACCACGTGCTGGACGTCCAGCCGCACACCGATATCCGTACTGAAAAAATCTGTCAGAACGCCTGACAGAATCCCGCCATTTCCGTCCTGATCTCACCTGGCCCGGGCTGCTATTCTGCCCTGGCTGGTTTCGTACATCCGTTCATAATGAGAAAGCATTCAATGAATTCAACTATCCTTACCGCAACCGAAGCATCGTTCGACGCCGATGTGCTCCAACAACGCGGCTTGGTGTTGGTGGATTTCTGGGCCGAGTGGTGCGCTCCATGCCGCGCGCTTGCCCCTATCCTTGACGATGTCGCTGCCGAGTATCCGGAGATCCGCGTCGTCAAAGTGAACGCCGACGAAAATCCTGACCTCTCGAAGAGAATCAACGTGCGCGGTCTGCCCAGCCTGGTACTGTTTATCGACGGTGTCGAGCGCGAGCGTTTGCTGGGCCTGACGTCCAAAACGCGCTTGGCTGCCCTGATCGACCAACATCTGGAGTCGCAATAATGATTGCAGCACTCCACGGAAGCAGTGACATGCAGTCACGACTGCTCGCAAGGCTGGGCAAGCATGAACAAGCTAAAAGCATCGTCCCGAGCGCCTTCGCGTGGACAGGCGAAAAAGGCAGCCTCGTAGGCTGCCTGCTCGAAAGCCCGGACGCATCACAATGGGAATCCGAACTGGGCCTGCCACAATGGTTGGCTGTGGTCGCCGATAAAATCGCACAGCATTCAGGCGATGTGGAAACTGCCGCAGCATTCGGCGCGCGATTCATTTCGGCCATTTCCCCTGGCGCGGATCTGGAACCGCTGGGCAGCCAGTTCATTCTCCGTTTGCTGGGCGACCTGAAGGGGCGCATTGCGCTGCCAGCCGGCGCTGCTTCGGAAGCGCTTGCCGAAGTGGAACGGCTTCATCATTGTGTGGCAACGAAACAGCCAGTGACTCCGCAGGATTGGCGCGCCGCGCGCCGCGCCGCGACAGCTGCCACCGATGAGGTGGTCGATGCGATGCCGCGAGCTTTATCAACCTGCGCTGAAACTGCGGCATGGAATCCTGCAACATCACCGGCTGCAGTGTATGACGTCCTCCGAACTTGGGCTGTCGCACGCAAAGAGCTGGCGGCGCTCGATGCCGGCTGGCGTCCCGAGTACGAACCGACATTGCGGGCCCACCTGAAAGAACTATTCGACAAATATCTCAAAGATAAGCCGGAACTACAGAAGACCTTGACTGTATTTGAGCTGCTTGCCGAGCACTATCCGGAAGACGACCGCCTGGTCCGCCTGAAGAACGGCATCGATCGCGACGCCGATAAAGCCTCCTATCCGTACGCGGCAAACATTCTGTTAGAACTGCTGCAAGCTGCCTGAGTAACTTGCCGGCGGCTCGTGCCGCCGCGCCGCCATCAACGAGCGATCATGAGCCCATTCGAACTATTACGCACCCATTCCATCCCCTCGCTCCAGGCAAACCTGGAGGAATACCGCGATTCCTCGACCGGTGCCCGCCATGTCCATTTGGCAACCGATCAGAACGACATGGCCTTCCTTGTTGCTTTCCCGACTGTTCCAGAGAACAGTGATGGACGCGCTCATATCCTCGAGCACCTGGCCTTGTCGGGCTCGGAACGCTATCCGGTCCGCAATCCCTTCTTTTCGATGATGCGACGCTCCACAGCGAGCTTCATGAATGCGATGACCTATGCCGACCGCACCGTCTATCCGTTCGCCAGTACGGATTCCAGTGATTTCTTCAATTTGCTCGACGTCTACCTGGACGCGACCTTCTTCCCGAAGCTTGATTACCTGACGTTTCTGCAAGAGGGATGGCGCCATAGTCTCGACGGGGACAAGCTGACCTACCAGGGCGTGGTGTTCAACGAGATGAAGGGCGCGTTTGCCGATCCTGGGCGTGCGCTATACCAGGGGATTCTCACTGGCTTGCTTCAGGGGACGACTTATGAAGTGGTTTCGGGCGGTGACCCGCTCGCCATCCCGGACCTGTCCCATACTGAGCTCAAGAAATTCCATGCCGAGCACTATCATCCGTCCCAAGCGGTATTCATGACGGCTGGCCCGATCCCTGCAACTGAAATCCAGCAGCGCATCGGCGAACGCGTCCTGAGCAGGCTGACTGGCATCGCTCCGCTAAAAACTCCTCAACTGGCCAGCGTTGAATCGCCGCGCCAGGCCTCGGTCAAGGTTCCCGCCCAAGCGGGGCGTGATGACGGGTACGGTGTGCAGTTCGCCTGGATTATCGGCGAGTCCGGACACAGCGCGGACTACCATCAAGCGGGACTGCTGCAAGCCGGCCTGCTTGGCGATGCGTCGGCGCCGGTACGCAAGGCCATGGAATCGGCCGGTTATGGCCGCCCTTCCCGAATCAACGGCATGGATCCAAACCCTCGGCAGCTGATGTTCCACCTTGGAATGGAAGGCCTGAAACAACATCAGGTAGCCGACGCCCAGATCCGTATCTGGGAAGCGCTGGAGCAAGCTGCGAAAAGAGGCGTACCGGAGGCGGTGCTACGCGCAGCGCTCCGCGACACGCGTTATCGCCAACGCGACACCTCGAGCAACCGGATGCCGAACGTCCTGGCCCGCATGCTGGAAGCAGTGCCGGTGGCGATGCGCGGCGGTGATGTGCAGAGTGCATTCGACAGCGAACGCGCGCTTGTCGAGCTCGACCGGCAGATTGCCGAACCCGATTTCTTCAAAAACATGGTGCGCGCGCTGATCGATTCACCAGCCCGCCTGACTGCAACGATCGTGCCTGATCCGGAATATTTTGCCAAGCGCGAGCTCGCAGAAACGGAGCGCCTGGCGCGCGCTGCGGCAAGCCTGAACGACGAGGAACGGCGCCGCATCGATGCCGAAAACGCTGCTTTGCTGGAGCAGCAGCGCCAGCAGACCGATACATCGCTGCTCCCCCGCATCCGGCCATGCGACGTTTCGACTGAGCCGCGGCTGCTCCCTGACGTCGCCGCAGGCTTGGGATACAAGCAGGCGATTTCAATCGCTTCCAATGGCATTTCGTATGCTCGCGTGCAATACGATGTCTCTTCCCTGCCAGAGCATGATTGGCCGTGGCTGCAGCTGTATGTCGATTTGCGCCGCGACCTTGGAGTGGCAAACCGCAGTTATGACGAAGCCGATGCCTGGCGCAAACAACGCACGCCTGCATTCAGCTTGCATCTTGCACCAGCGCTGTCGGACGGCTCCCTCAAATTGGCGCTCAGTTTCCAGGCTAGCGGGTTGCGCGAAGAACACACGGGCATTACCGAGGTACTCGACGCCTACATTGGCAGCCCGCGTTTCGATGAATTCCCGCGGATCGCGTTCCTGTGTACGCAGACCGGCCAACAGCGACTGAAGAACCTGGCGCAAGCAGGCGATCAATATGCCGGCCTGATGGCTGCCGCATCCGGGTCCGAATTGCGCTACTTCGAAAACGCCACCGCAGGCATTGGCTACCTACCTTTCGTGGCACGTATCCAGCGTCAGGTCGCAACGGACGATGGAATTGCACAGGTTGCCCGGCAACTGGAGAGAATCCATGCGTTCGTGACGGCATGCCCCGTTTCCGTGATTTGCGCAGGAAGCGGCGACGATGCGGAACGACTGGCTGAATTGATTAACGTTCCTGGCTCCACGATTTCACGCGAGATGGGCTCAGACGTCGCACCGTCCCGCGTCTTGTGCACTGGTCAGCAAGGCAAAGAATATGCCCTGCATGCGCCAAGCCAGGTCAATCATTGCAATATCGCCTGGCCAGTACCCGATGAAAGCCACGCCGATGCTGGCGCTCTGGCCGTGGCAGCCGAACTGTTGACGCAGCGCTTCCTGCATACCGCCATCCGCGAAAAGGGAGGCGCTTATGGTGGCGCAGCCGGCTATGCCTACAGTGCCGGAATCTTTACGATGAGGTCGTACCGCGACCCTCGGCTGGCGGGAACCTATGCCGACTTTTCAAGTGCGGTCGAGGCACTTCTTGAAACCGAGCTTTCGACCGAACAGGTGGAGGAAGCAATCATCTCGGTTATCAAAGGCCTGGACCGCCCGCTGTCACCCTTCGACGCGGTCCTTGCTGCAGTTAATCTGCAGCGCCGCGGAATCGATCCAGTCGACCGCTCGCGTTTCCGGAAGGCTGTGCTCACCTGCACGGAAGCTGACGTCAAGGCTGCAGTGGATAAATGGCTGAGCCGGAACCCGGGGCATCGGGCGGCCTTCGTCGGTAATGTGAACCAGGACCTGGCAGGGCTCGACGTCGTCGAACTCCTTCCCCTGTTCGACGCTGAGAAGGCAGCAGCTTGAACAGTGCCCCGCTTTGCCTGCGCCGGGTTCATCGCGAGCCCAGGCGCGGCGTGCTTTTGCCGACGAAGTGGCGAAGCGGTCCATGATCGCCATTGTCCTAGGCCTTGCAGTTGGACTGGTCCTCGCGCTCACTGGTGCTGGAGGCGGCATCCTTGCCGTGCCGCTACTGGTTTTTTTCACGGGAATCAGCATGGCACAAGCGGCACCGATCGGTCTGGTCGCCGTCGGCTTGAGCGCTGGTCTGGGTGCCATGCTTGGGCTCAGGGTGCAGATAGTGCGCTATCGGGCAGCGCTCCTGATCGCCGGAGCGGGAATGCTGCTTGCCCCGCTCGGACTCTGGCTGGCGCAACGTATCGATAATCGCTGGCTCGTCGTCCTGTTCGCCTTCGTGCTGCTCGATGTGGCCTGGAAGAGCTACCAGAAATCCCGCGGCGGCAGCAGCGACAAGGTCCGAATGCCGGTTTGCATACGCAGTACATGCAGCGGACGCTTCATCTGGACTACCTCCTGTGCACGCGCGCTGGCGCGTACAGGCGGAGCGGCTGGCCTGCTCTCCGGCCTGCTCGGTGTCGGTGGCGGCTTCGTGATCGTCCCCGCACTTCAGCGACATACGGACTTACCGATGAGTTCAACGGTTGCCACCTCGCTGGCGGTGATTTTCCTGGTTTCGCTGTATGCGGTGGGGATCAACGTTGCGAGTGGAAATATGGAGTGGACGGTCGCGCTACCGTTTTGCACAGGAACGCTCGCAGGGATGCTGGGAGGACGGGCCATTGCCTCCCGCATTGCAGGCGCCCGTATTCAACAATGCTTTGCCGGCCTCGCCGCGCTTGTTGCCTTGGCCATGCTGGTGCGCGCCTGGCTTCCTATGGCGGGAATTGCGTAAGTCGCATTTGAGGAGCTTTACATGAACACCATTCCAATACAGCTGTTCGACACTGAGTCATCCACCTTTACGTATATCCTCATCGCTCCTGGAGACACCCAGGCGGTCATTATCGATCCGGTGGCACGTCACCTCGAACGCGACTTGCAGCACCTCGAGCGCCTGGGTCTGACGCTTGCCTATGTACTCGAGACGCATACTCACGCGGATCACGTCACCTCGGCTGGACGATTGCGTGAACGTACAGGCGCCAGCGCTGCCGTCCCTGGGGGATGTGGCATCGCCGGCGCGGACGTCCAGTTGGAGGACGGCAGCACCATCCGGTTCGGCGCGGATGAAGAGATCCTCGCCTTGCATACGCCTGGGCACACTGCGGGAAGCATGTGCTATCTCTGGCGCGGCAATGTCTTCACCGGCGACACCCTTCTGATTGATGGCTGTGGAAGAACCGACTTCCAGGGTGGCGACCCCCAAGCCTTGTATACAAGCATCACCACCAAATTGTTTTCCTTGCCGGAGACGACAAGGGTATGGCCAGGTCACGACTATCAAGGCCGCTGTGTCTCGACCATTGGCTGGGAAAAGCGCTGTAACCGGCGCCTGTCCAATCGCAACGCCGACGACTTTGTTGAGCTGATGAAACGTCTCGACTTGCCGAAGCCGAAGTTAATCGACGTCGCCGTACCTGCAAACCGAGAACTCGGCTTGCGGCATGAAAGCTGAATGCGGCTGACGGACGACTGACCACGCAAGAGGGTAGTTTTCATCGAGAGGCCCGGCGGCCTTCCTGATGTCATGGCGTTGAATTAACCAAGAAAATCAATGGAGATGATGTGAACAATTGGACCTTGCGTTTGCGTCAATCGCATATCCAACGAAAAGCAGACAGGGTTGAGCTTCTACCCTTACCAAAGCCTGTTCGCGATGGCTTTTCCCTGCAGTGCCACCTTCAGCTGGAGGCTTTGCGGACGGGTAACGGATCGCTTATGTCACTTCAGCTTCTCATGCGGGTTGCACTGGCAACAGCAGTATTGCAGCAACTCGGCTATGGCAATTCGCCCAACCAGCCAATCGAAGAATATGAAGCGGCGGCGGCTGCGGCACTTGGCACTGGCTCAGATGGCAGCTTTCAATTTGATCAAGCGGCTTTCCAATTGTTCGCGCGCCTGCTCACCAACCACGATCAACAACTCAACGCCGTGCCAATCAAAGCACTCGCTTATGTCGAGGAAAAATTGCGGCAATACAGTAAAGCTGCGTAAGTCCTTGCATCACTCGTGCTTTTGTTTGTTCAAACCAAACATCAAGGTTTCCTCCTTTTTCCCGAACGATTTACTGAGCCATGTGCATCATCGATAACCCATCCGCCATTGCGGCAAATCTTGCACAGTTGCGTCAAGCAATGAAGCGTCACGGTATCGATGCTTATATCGTGCCGTCGAGTGACCCCCACCTGTCCGAATATCTTCCGGCACACTGGAAGGGACGCGAATGGCTGTCCGGCTTCACCGGGTCAGTCGGCACGTTTATCGCTACCTTGGATTTCGCGGGGGTGTGGACCGACGGCCGGTATTGGACCCAGGCCGAGAATGAACTCGCCGGCACGGAGACTGTACTGATGAAGATTTCGGGCGCCGCCGCAGGGCGGATGCACGTGGACTGGCTTGCCGCCAACGTGCCTGCGGGCTTCACAGTGGCGGTCGACGCGCGCGTACTGGGCTTGGCCGCAGCGCGGCTGCTGTCCGATACGCTGGCTGCGCGTGGAATCGCGCTACGCACCGACATTGATCTTCTTGACGAAGTCTGGACCAGCCGTCCGGCACTGCCGGCGGAGCCGGTCTTCGAACACTTGCCGCCATATGCCACCATGGTGCGTCTCGACAAGCTCAAGGCGACCCGTGCAGAATTAGCGAAGCTGGGCGCCACGCATCACTTCATTTCGAGCTTGGATGACATTGCCTACCTGCTCAACCTGCGCGGCACGGATGTGAGCTTCAATCCGGTGTTTCTTGCGCATGCGCTCGTTACACCGGAACGAACACGCTTATTCGTAGGCAGCGGCAAGATTCCAACCGGCGTACGGGAGCGGCTGGAAGCCGATGGGGTGGACCTGGCTCCGTATTCAGACGCCGCCGAAGCATTGGCCGCGTTGCCAAAAAACGCGGTTTTGCTGATCGATCCCAACCGCGTAACGGCCGGCATGCGAGCTGCGGTTCCCGACGGTGTGCGCGTTGTCGAAGCCATCAACCCGACTACCTTTGCCAAGTCGCGAAAGCTGGAATCGGAAGCGGTCCACGTGCGGGCCGCCATGGAACAGGACGGGGCCGCGCTGTGCGAGTTTCTCTCGTGGCTCGAGCCACAGCTCGCCGACCAGAGCCGTACACCGCTCAATGAGTTCGATATCGACACCCATATCACGGCTGCGCGTGCACGCCGACCGAATTTCGTTAGCCCGAGCTTTGCAACCATTGCCGGCTTCAACGGGAACGGTGCGATCATGCACTACCGCGCCGCCCAGGAGTCCTGTGCTGCGATCGAGGGTAACGGTCTGTTGCTGATCGATTCGGGCGGACAGTACCTGGGTGGCACGACCGACATCACGCGCGTGATCCCCGTGGGTAGCCCGTCGGATGAGCAGAGGCGCGATTACACTCTGGTGCTTAAAGGCCTGATCAACCTGTCGTCCACGCGTTTCCCGCGCGGTACCCGTGCCCCGTTGCTGGACGCGATCGCGCGCGCGCCAATCTGGGCCGCCGGCATCGACTACGGCCACGGTACCGGCCACGGCGTCGGTTACTTCCTCAACGTTCACGAAGGTCCACACTCCATTTCGCCTTGGGCGCCCCCGGGACCGCACACGGCCATGGAGCCGGGCATGATTACATCGATCGAACCGGGCATCTACAGGCCAGGCCACTGGGGTATTCGAATCGAAAACCTGGTCCTCAACCGGCCGCTGGTGAGCACTGAATTCGGCGAATACCTGAGCTTTGAGACTCTCACCCTATGTCCGATCGATACACGCTGCCTTGATCTGACGCTGCTACGTCCTGACGAAATCAATTGGTTGAACGGCTATCACGCGGTCGTGCGCGATCGCTTGTCCCCTCACGTGAGTGGCGCAGCACTTGACTGGCTGATACTGCGCACGGAGGCAATTTAATCTCCAAGCTACCAAAATGCGCTCGCATGGATACTAGCCGGTGCGCGCCATCCTGCTCCTCTTTCGGTAAGGGCCCTAAATGACAGCAATTAACATCTCCCGCGAAGCCTGTGTGGCGCGCGACGAACGCGATCCACTGCGCGCCTTGCGCGAGCGCTTCGACCTGCCCGACGGTGTGATTTACCTGGACGGTAATTCGCTCGGCGCCCGCCCGAAGGCCGCCCTGCAGCGCGCCCAGGACGTGGTCGCCCGCGAATGGGGCGAAGACCTGATCAGGAGCTGGAACACGGCGAGCTGGTTCGACCTGCCCAAGCGCCTCGGCAACCGGCTGGCCCCGTTGATCGGCGCGCGCGAGGGCGAAGTGGTGGTCACCGATACCACCTCGCTCAATCTGTTCAAGGCCCTGGCCGCCGCCCTGCACCTGCAGGCCGGCGGCCCGAACGCGGCTCGGCGTACCATTGTTACCGAACGCAGCAACTTCCCGACCGATATCTACATGGCCGAAGGCCTGGCGCAGTGGCTGCAGCAGGGCTACCGCGTGCGCCTGGTCGATTCAACCGAGGAGCTGCCAGCCGCCGTGGACGAGGATTGCGCCGTGCTAATGCTCACCCACGTGAACTACCGCACCGGCTACCAGCACGACATGGCTCACCTGACCCGGCATGCCCATGCCAACGGCGCGCTGACGGTGTGGGATCTGGCCCATTCGGCCGGCGCGGTGCCGGTCGACCTGCACGCGGCGGAGGCTGACTTCGCGGTCGGCTGCACCTATAAATACCTGAACGGCGGTCCTGGCGCGCCGGCCTTCATCTGGGTGCCGCAGCACCATCAGGAACACTTTGCCCATCCGCTTACCGGCTGGTGGAGCCATGCCAGGCCGTTCGCCATGGCGCACGGCTTCTCGCCCTGCGACGGGATCGGCCGCGCGCTGTGCGGCACCCAGCCGGTGGTGTCGCTGGCCCTGGTCGAGTGCGGGCTGGATGTGTTCGAGCAGACCACGATGGCAGCGATCCGCGAGAAATCGCTGGCACTGACCGACCTGTTCATCGAACTGGTGGAATCGCGCTGCGCTAGTCACCCGCTCGGCCTGGTGACGCCGCGCGAACATGCGCGACGCGGCAGCCAGGCCAGCTTCAACCATCCGCACGGCTATGCCGTGATGGCGGCGCTGATCGAGCGCGGCGTGATCGGCGACTATCGTGAGCCGGAGATCATGCGCTTCGGCTTCACGCCCTTGTACACGGGCTATGCGGACGTGTGGGATGCTGTCGGGATCCTGAAGGACATCCTTGACCGCAGCGCCTACGACGTGGGGGCCGAGCGCAGCGCAGTCACCTGAGGAGTCGGAATGAACGACAAAGCGAATACCACCCCGGGCTGCCCGATGCACGCGGCCGCCGCAGCCAAGCCGGCCGAATGGCACGGCGCGAAACTCGATTTCAAGGAATCGATGAGCTACGGCGACTACCTGGGCCTGGACCAGATCCTGTCGGCCCAGCACCCGCTCTCGCCCAACCACAACGAGATGCTGTTCATTATCCAGCACCAGACCAGCGAGCTGTGGATCAAGCTGATGCTGCACGAGCTACAGGCGGTGCGCCAGAACATCCGCGACGACAACTTGCCTCCTGCCTTCAAGATGCTGGCGCGGGTGGCGCGCATCATGGAGCAGCTAGTGCACGCCTGGGACGTGCTGGCCACCATGACGCCGCCCGAGTACACGGCGATACGGCCGTACCTCGGCGCCTCGTCGGGCTTCCAGTCCTTCCTGTACCGCGAGCTCGAGTTCATCCTCGGGAACAAGAACCCGAACCTGCTGGCGGTGCATGAAAAGACGCCCGAGGCGCACGGGATCCTCGAGCGCGAGCTACATGCGCCTTCGGTGTATGACGAGGCGGTGATGCTGCTGGCGCGCAGCGGCTTTGCGGTTGCTCCTGGACGCCTGGCGCGCGACTGGACCCGGCCGGCCGAAGCCGACGACAGCGTCCAGGCCGCCTGGCTCGGGGTCTATCAGGATACAGAGCAACACTGGGCACTGTACGAACTTGCTGAAAAGTTGGTGGACCTGGAAACCGCGTTCCGATTCTGGCGCTTCCGTCACGTAACCACGGTCGAGCGCATCATCGGCTTCAAGCAAGGCACCGGCGGCACCGAGGGCGCCAGCTACCTGCGCAAGATGCTCGACGTCGTGCTGTTCCCGGAACTGTTCGCGCTGCGTACTGAGCTATAACAGCTGCGGGTTGCGGTCCATATAAGCATCATGTCAGCTGCCCTGAATTCGAAACATGTCGCGGTAACGCAGAGCATCAACCACGAGTGCGAAGGCTGGCGAGGGCTGACGCCTGCTCGGGTAATAGAGGTGATACCCAGGGAACACCTCGCACCAGTCTTCCAGCACGCGAATGAGCTTCCCGTCTGCAATGTGCTGCCTCACTACATCCTCCAGCACGAATGCCAGTCCCATCCCTGCGAGCGCCGCATCGACCACTTGCGGAAAGCCGTTGAAGGTCATTTGTCCTTCGACTCGCACGTTCAGTTCCCGCGTTCCTTTCTTGAAATCCCATGGGAGCAGGCCTCCGTGCGTGGGCAGACGTACGTTGATACAGTCATGTGCGGTTAAATCCTGAGGTTTTTCGGGTGCCGTGCGCTTGGCGAAATAATCTGGCGCCCCAACGACCGCCATCCGCACATCCGGCCCGACGCGAACCGCGATCATGTCCTTTTGCAGATGCTCACCAAGCCGTACGCCGGCGTCGAACCGTTGTTCAACGATGTCGACCATCCGATAGTCGGTATTGATTTCGACCTTGATGTCCGGATAGCTGGGCAGCAGCGCCGCCAGCCGCGGCAGCAGGATCGAGCTGGCTGCATGTTCCGAGGCCGTGATTCGTATGGTTCCAGCGGGCTTGTCGCGAAGGTCGCTCAGTGCAGCGAGATCCTGCTCGATCCCTTCGAGGCGGGGACTAATTGTTGCCAGCAGGCGTTCACCGGCATCCGTAGGGGCGACCCGTCGGGTAGTCCGGGTCAGCAAGCGTAGTCCCAAACGCTCTTCCAGTCCGCGGATCGTCTGGCTGAGCGCAGACTGCGAGACGCGCAGTTGTGCCGCCGCGCGCGTGAAACTGCCCTCGCGCGCAACCGTCACGAACGCTACCAGGTCATTGAGGTTTTCTCGCATTATTCATTAGGTGAGCTAATAGGGTCTTGCCGATTATATCGGCTAATCAAGTAATGTCCTTGCCGGTACAGTAGTCGCTATCGATGACGAAGTGCGCGACTTGAGCTCTCGCGCTTCATTTAATGCGAAGGAGAGAGCAATGCAACAGCGTGAACTTGGAAAGAGTGGCCTGCAGGTATCGAGTATCGGCTTTGGCTGCATGGGCCTGAGTCATGGCTATGGCCCTGCAACGGAACGGCAAAGCGCTATCAGTGTGATTCGTGCGGCCGTTGAGCACGGAGTTACCTTTTTCGATACCGCGGAAGTCTATGGATCCAACGAGGAGTTGGTGGGAGAGGCATTGGCGCCGTTCCGCGGCCGGGTGGTGATTGCAACGAAGTTCGGTTTTCGCAATGGCGATGTACGTGCCGGCCTGGACAGCAGGCCTGAACGTATCCGGGAAGTGGCGGAGCAGTCACTCAAACGGCTCAGGACCGATTGCATCGAGCTGTTCTATCAACATCGACCCGATCCGAACGTGCCGATCGAAGACGTCGCTGGTGCGGTCCAGGATCTGATCAAACAGGGCAAGGTGAAGCACTTTGGCCTGTCCGAAGCGGGGGCCGAAACGATTCGTCGTGCACATGCAGTGCAGCCGGTCACTGCGCTGCAAAGCGAATACTCGATGTGGTGGCGCGAGCCGGAAACGGAGATCCTGCCGCTGCTGGAAGAACTCGGAATCGGTTTCGTGCCGTTCAGTCCACTCGGCAAAGGTTTCCTCACAGGTGCCATCAGCAAGTCCACCCAGTTCGATGCGAGCGACTTCCGTAATACGGTGCCGCGTTTTACCCAGGAAGCACGAGCAGCCAACACCGCACTCGTCGACCTCCTCCTGGAGATCGCCAGAGGCAAAGGAGCGACCCCGGCTCAAGTTGCATTGGCATGGCTGCTGACACAGAAGCCGTGGATCGTTCCGATTCCCGGGACCACGAAACTGCACCGCTTGGAAGAGAACATCGGCGCAGCGAAGGTCCACCTCGCACCTGACGAACTCAGCGAAGTCAATGCTGTGATTGCGCGCATCCCTGTGCAGGGACACCGCTATTCGGCCGACAGTCAGAAGATGGTTGGTCGATGACGGTCTCAGGACGATGGCACAAGCAGGCTTGGTGATTGATTAGCCAAGCTTATAAGACCATGCCGAATTTACCGGCTACTCAATCTCAATCGTGCTCGGTAGAGTTGTCAGGAAAATAGCGGGGTCAGCATCTGGTGCGGAATTTTGGGCCAATTCAACATGGCCCGGCATTCGGCCTGTCCCGACAGCAGCTGTCGAGTCTTCAGTCAAAGGAATTCCACATGCAGTATGTGACGCTTAACAACGGGCTAAGGATGCCCATCCTGGGATTCGGTGTCTTCCAAATTCCGGACCCCAAAGAGTGCGAACGCGCCGTGATCGATGCAATCGAGTCGGGCTACCGCCTGATCGATACGGCGGCGTCCTATTTGAATGAAGAGTCGGTCGGCAAGGGCGTCAAGAGCAGTGGCCTTGCAAGGGAAGACTTGTTCATCACGAGCAAGCTGTGGGTCCAGCACGCGGGCTACGAGGCTACCCGGGAGGCCATCGACAAGTCGCTCCAGCGCCTGCAGCTGGACTATCTGGACTTGTACCTGATCCATCAGCCGTTCGGCGATGTCCATGGATCCTGGCGCGCGATGGAAGAGGCTTATCGGGACGGCAAACTTCGTGCAATCGGCCTGAGCAATTTTCAGCCTGACCGCCTGATGGACATCATGGCCTTCAATGAGGTCAAGCCGATGGTCAACCAGATCGAGGTGAATCCCTTCCATCAGCAGGATGAAAGCGTTTCCTTCATGGCAACCAACGGCGTTCAGGCCGAGGCGTGGGCTCCCTTTGCGGAAGGCCGAAACAATCTGTTCCAGAACGAAGCGCTGACCGCGATTGCGGCCAAATATGGCAAATCGGTCGGCCAGGTCGTGCTTCGCTGGCTGGTCCAGCGCAATGTCGTGGCCCTCGCCAAGACCGTGCGCCGCGAACGGATGGTGGAGAACCGCGACGTATTCGACTTTGTACTGGACGAAGGCGACATGGCCGTCATCGCACAGCTGGAGACCGGTAACAGCAGCTTCTTCTCGCACCGCGACCCTGCGATGGTCAAGTGGATGAGCGAACGTCGACTGGAGATCTGAGCACCATGATCAAAACCACATTGATGGCCTCTGCCATCTTCCTTGCGACCGGCGCCGTCATTGCTGCCGATCCGCCTGCATCCAAGGTGAAGGTAACCCGGATCGGCTCCCAGCCGTCGACCGCCGGGCCGCAGCAGAATTTTACGGGCACCGTGCGCGTCGATTCATCGTTCAGGGCGGAAGCGCCCGGCCGCGTGGGTGGCGGCATCGTCACCTTCGAGCCTGGAGCACGCACGGCCTGGCACGCGCATCCGTTGGGACAGACGCTGATCGTCACCGCCGGAGTTGGCCGGGTTCAGCAATGGGGCAGCCCGGCTGAGGAAATACGGTCTGGCGATGTCGTTTGGATTCCCGCAGGCGTAAAGCACTGGCATGGTGCGAGCCGAACTATCGGAATGAGTCATGTAGCGATCTCGGAATCCCTGGACGGCAAATCGACGAACTGGATGGAGAAGGTCAGCGACGAGCAGTATCAGCACTGAGTCATAGCGTCTTTTACTCCCGGATGACGCTCATCCATGGCTCAGCCGGTAACTTGAACTTGCCTCTTCAGAAAGCTTATATGAACGTCTTCTCACAAAAAAACTTGGTCGGTGCTCTTGTCATGGCAGGTGCACTGTCCATGCTTTCCGCACATGCCCAAGTGCAGCCAGCAAGCCCGCAAGCGGCTAAGCCAGCCAGCGCAGGTACTCAGACGCCGGCGCAACGGATGTACGGCGACATCGCACCAAAGCTTGCCGACCTGACGGATCAAGTGCTCTATGCAGACGTGTGGGAGCGTCCCGGACTGTCCAAGCGTGACCGCAGCCTGATCACCGTCAGCGCGCTAATCGCCATGAACCGCCCCGACCAACTGCGTTCGCACTTACAGCGTGCCCGCGACAACGGTGTGACCGAAGCCGAGCTGGTCGAAACCATTACCCACCTGGCGTTCTATGGCGGCTGGCCGAATGCCGTGACGGCGATTGCCATCGCCAAGGATGTGTTCAAGAAAAAGTGAAGCTTCGGATTGGCATGGTAGTACTGATTAACCTAGGAGACACAGCATGAATGACGATTACAAATCCAAAATATTTCGACTTGTTTGTACCCTGGCGGTTGGATGCATTTCAGCAGGGCCACTGCTTACGAGTGCCGCGCAGCAAACCCAGGCACCTCCAACTGGATCGCCTCAAACGTCCATAGTGGGAACGAGCTCTTCAAGCGTAACTCTTTCTAAAACTGAGCGGGAAGTTTTGGCCTTGTCTCAGCAAATGTGGCGTTGGATGTCCGAGCGGAACGTCGATGGTCTAAGTAAGCTTTTCAACGACAAGGCCATGTTTGTCCACATGAGTAGAACGCTAACAAAAAGTGCAGAGCTCGACGTAATTCGCAGTGGCAATATCCAATACAAAAAAGTCGACATACAGGAGTCTTCCGTTCGGCTGGTAGGCAGTACCGCTGTTGTGCTAACCAAGATGAGATTGGGTGCGGTTGTGCGTGACAACGAGGTCACTAATCCATTCATGGTTACCGAAGTGTATGTGCGGCAAGGCGAAACCTGGACACTGGCTTCGCTTGCGTTCACGCGTCTTGTTGGTGACTAACGAGTGTTGAGCCCCGATTCAGCCTCGACGTTGTTGATCTGGTGCGGAAGGGATATTTGAAACCTTGATTGCACTACTTACTCGAGGTTCTTAGCCCGCAGTCGGATCGCCTTTTGGACCTATTCGAGCTTTTTTGAGTGCATCCACACGCCGCTACATAGCTGATAGAGGCGCAATCCATCATGCTCACCAACGACAACAAAGGTTGGCGGTTCTAACCGGGCGCACGTCGGAATGACCGGTATAGGCCGTGACAACCGTTGCTGTCAATTCCATCCATTAAGGCAACTGGCGAGCGGTTGCCGCGAACGGAGCTACATCAAATTGAGCGATTGCTTCTGCGAAACGCCGCGATCAGTGACACATACACATCAAACTGAGCGACTAGATTAAGGCGTTCCGATTGCAAATCAGTTGGACTCTGCTGGAAGCCATTGCGTGACAGACCGCTTTCGCCTGCGCATTCAACCGGTCGACGTTCCCCATCCTAGTCATCAGGCCCTCAGGCGCAGCGCGTCCAGCACAAGCAAAAATGCTGGGGACGCATTGCGTCGACTTGGATAGTACAAGTGGTAGCCGGGATAGGTTGGGCGCCAGTCATCGAGCACCTGCACTAGGTCACCAGCTGCAATGTGCCGATCGGCCACGTCCTGGGGTACGTAAGCCAGCCCATAGCCTTCCAGTGCAGCTGTCACCAGTTCCGCCGATGTATTCAGAATCACCTGCCCTTGGACGTGCACGCTCATCTCCTGACCGTCCTTCTCGAACTCCCACCCATACAAGCCACCGTGGGTCGGCAATCGCAAATTGATGCAGTTGTGTTCAGTCAGGTCTTGAGGAACTGCCGGCGCCTTGCGCGTCGAGAAGTAAGAAGGGGCACCGACCACAGTCATGTGGAAATCCGGGCTGATGCGCATTGCGATCATGTCCTTGGCCACCTGGTCGCCAACCCGCACGCCCGCATCGAATCGTTCCGCAACGATGTCGATCAATCCGTAGTGGATTGAAAACTCGATTTTCAAATCAGGATAAACGGGAAGCAGTCTGGACAGCTTCGGCCACAGGATCGTTCGGACTGCGTGATCGTGCGAACTAATCCTGACCGTGCCAGCCGGCTTGTCGCGATCCTCGCTCAGCGATGCCAGTTCGGCCTCGATGCCTTCGCAGTAGGGACCAACGGTGGCCAATAACCGCTCCCCGGCCTCGGTGGGCGACACGCCGCGCGTCGTCCTGGTCAGCAGCCGCATCCCCAGCTTGGCTTCGAGTGCGCTGATCGTATGGCTCAGAGATGACTGCGACAGCCCGAGTTGTGCGGCCGCCCGAGTAAAGCTGCGCTCCCGCGCGACGACGACAAACGCCGCCACGTTGTTGAGATTGATTCGTTCCATTTATCGAAATTCTGCATATCGGTATTCGGAGTATATGGCTTCTCGCACTAACCATGCGCGCCTATAGTTCGTCAACAGGTTCAGCTGGCTGCCTCACACATCCTTAGCCGGCGCTTTTGGGAGCACAGCATGCAACAACGTAAATTGGGAAATAGTGGTTTGGAAGTTTCGGCAATCGGACTCGGTTGCATGGGTTTGACGTTTGGCTACGGCCCGGCTACTGACAAGCGTGATGGTATCGCCTTGATCCGCGCCGCCTACGAGCGCGGTGTCACCTTATTCGACTCCGCCGAAGCCTATGGCCAAGCGAGCGAAGAAATGGTCGGCGAAGCGGTGGCACCGTTCCGCGACAAGATCGTTATCGCCACCAAGTTCGGCTTCAAAGACGGCGATGCGAAAGCCGGTCTGGACAGCCGTCCTGAACGTATCCGGCAGGTCGCGGAACAGTCGCTCAAGCGCCTGAAAACTGATTGCATCGACCTCTTCTACCAGCACCGTGTCGATCCGAACGTGCCGATGGAAGATGTGGCCGGCGCCGTTCGCGACCTGATTGCTGCAGGCAAAGTCAAATACTTCGGTATGTGCGAAGCCGGTGTCGAGGCCATCACCTGTGCCCATGCCGTGCAGCCGCTGTCGGCCCTGCAAAGCGAATACTCGATGTTCACCCGCGAGCCGGAGCAGGAAATCCTGCCGCTGCTGGAAAAGCTGGGCATTGGTTTCATTCCGTTCAGCCCGCTCGGTAAAGGTTTCTTGACCGGCAAGATCGACGCCGGCACGAGCTTCGCGGCGGGTGATATTCGCAATACCTTGCCACGCTTTGCCGACGAAGCCCGTGAGGCCAACCACAACCTGGTGACCCTGATCGGCGAAGTCGCAGCCCGCAAGAATGCCACGCCGGCCCAGGTGGCACTGGCCTGGCTGCTAGCCCAGAAGCCGTGGATTGCGCCGATCCCCGGTACGACCAAGCTGCACCGCCTGGAAGAAAACATCGGCGGCGCCGATGTTGTCCTGACTGCGGAGGACCTCCGAGCGCTCGCAGACGTTCTGGCACGGGTGCCGGTACAAGGCGAGCGCTACAACGCGCAGCAGATGAAAACCGTCAACCGCTAAGCCGCTTCATTTTCCGCGCGTCTGTCCGGTTGCACTTGCTGGACGACGCGCACCGTTCTCTTCAATTCAGGAATTGTCATGATTGCAAATACTCTCAACGGGCGGGTTGCGCTCGTCACCGGCGGCACGACGGGCATCGGCTTCGGCGCAGCACAGTGCCTGCTGGAAGCAGGCGCAACCGTCTACATCACCGGCCGCCGTCGCGAAGTGCTCGATGCCGCCGTGGCAAAACTGGGCAAGGGTGCCATTGGCGTCCAGGCCGATGCATCCGTCAAGGCGGACATGCAGCGCGTGGCCGACACCATCAAGCAGGCTCACGGCCAGCTCGACATCCTGTTCGCCAACGCCGGCGGCGGGCATGCCACCCCATTGGAACAAATTACAGAAGAGCAGATCGACAGCGAGCTATCGATCAATGTCAAAGGCGTCGTGCTGACGGTGCAGACCGCCTTGTCGGTCCTGCGTGACGGCGCTTCGATCATCCTGAACGCCTCCATCACTGCCGACATGGGTCTGAAAGGCTTTGGCGTCTACGCCGCCACCAAGGCCGCGGTACGTTCGCTCGCTCGCAGCTGGACCACGGATTTGCGCGACCGCGATATCCGCGTCAACACCATCAGCCCTGGCGTCGTACCAACCGAAGGCTACGGCAAGGAACAAAAGATGAGCGACCAGGACGTGGCCGATTACGTGGCCCGCGTATCCAAGGAGATTCCGGCCGGGCGCGTCGGCGCCACGCGCGATATCGGCAATGCAGTCGTGTTCCTGGCGTCCGATGCGAGCAGTTACATTCGCGGGATCGACCTGATCGTCGATGGCGGAATGACGCGCGTCTACGCCGGGAAGAATTAAGGAGCGGGCCATGAACAATGCCAAGGGGAACGAACGTCACATCATTTGCGAGCTGCGCTGTGAATCGAAGGATCGCGACCGCGTGCGCGGCCTGATCCTGCGATTCGTTGAGCCGGCACGCGCAGAACCGGGCTGCCTGTATTACGACCTGTACCAGCGGGTCGATGCACCCGACACCTTTTTCATCCTGGACGGTTGGATCGATCAGGCGGCCGTCGACAGTCACGCTGCGCATCCCCATGTCGCCGAAGTGATGAAAGAACTTGGGCCGCTGCTGACATTTGGGCCATTGATAACTTTGACGACACGAACTAGCGATTAAGCATCTCAGCGGTGTATGTCCACTTCTGGCTGAAAGCGCTTGTGCCCGAAACCGGAACTTCGCCCAGAACAGAGTACCTCAGCAGGACTGCAAACCGTAACCTTCGGTCACCGCCCTATGCTACCGGTCGCACCGACGACCAGCACTTTGTTGATCTGCTCGCTCACAATATCTTCCCTTCAGCTCGGGCTGGTACTTTGGCCGAGCAGTATTCGTTAGCCCTCTGGACAAGGGCGTTAAGCATGCATCTGCATCAAAGGGTTCTTGCGTAGAACGTAGTCAGCTTGCCGATCGCAGCGTTCACATATTTGGGGACCCAATAGGTTTCGATATGTGTCGCTCCCTCGATCCTGAACAGTTCCTTGTCCTTCGTGCCAGTCGCCTTGGCAAAAGCATCCTCGCTCATGTACAGGCTATCGGCTTTGGTGCCCGCGATCAGGAGCAAAGGCTGATTGACGAGTTTGATCTGGTTGGTGGCGTCAAAGCGCATCAGGTCCAACAAGCTGCTCGTGGTGTACTTGAAGGTCGAGTTCGGGTGTGCGTGCGTTTTCCAGTAGTACTCGTAACCCTGGCGGTACAGATCAAACGGCAGCTTGGCGATCTGCTCGTCCGTCAGGTTCGCGTCACCCGAGTACAGCACTTCGCCACCGGCCATTTCCTGCGCACGGGCCGCGGAAGCCTGCTGCAGGCGGTCCTGGATAGTAGCCAGTTGCGAGTCGACGTAGCCATTGCGACGCACCCGTCCAGAGTTGAACATGCTGACCGTTGCAACCGCCTTGAATCGCTTGTCGGTTTGCGCCGCAGCCAGCGAATATCCACCGCCACCGCAAAGACCGAGCAAGCCCAGGCGTTTTCCGTCGACGCCGGCGAACCCGGCGATGAAGTCGGCCATGCCGTGAATGTCCTCGATGCGATACGAAGGCTTGTCGACATTGCGTGGCTGTCCTCCGCTTGCGCCCTGATAGGCCGCGTCCGCTGCAATCGTGATGTAGCCCAGTTCCGCCAGGCGCTGTGCGTACAGGCCGGCGACCTGCTCCTTCACGCCACCGTTCGGGTGAGCGACCACGACAGCCGGATAGGCTTTCGCCGGATCGTAGTTGGCGGGGGTGTACACGTTGGCGGCGATATCCAGGCCATTCAGTTTGTAGGTGACGGGATGGATGTTGACCTTGCCCGGCTCATTCTTCGTGATCGCGCCATCGTAGGCTAGGGTGAAGGGATTCTTCTTGTAGTCAGCCGCTTGGGCCGCGCCGGTCGAGAGTCCAACCATTGCCGCCATCAAGGTAGTCTTTAAAACGAGGTGTTTCACAGGAATGCTCCGTAAGTCAAAAATAGTTCCGAGGGGGACGACCATCGGCTTTGCATCCGGTACCCCTTGCTTTTGCCCATAGGGGGGCGCTCTCGTCAGTCGAGGCCTTTCTCTGCCAGGAACTTCGACACCAGATCTGCGATCTGCACATTGTTCAGGTCGGACATCGGGAAGTGCGTGTTGCCCTTGATGCCGATCTCCGGGAGATGCACCAAGGTCACGTTCCCGCCGTGCTTGTTGACCGTGTCACGCCAGTGCCGGGCCATCGTCAGTCGGGCACGCCAGCTGTCCTGGGCAGGCAGGTCGACGACCTGGGCCGGGATGTTGTCGCCATAGAGGACCAGAATCGGAATGCGAGTCAGGGCCATGAATTGCGACATCGGCACGGCAGCACCTTGCACCGTGTCGAAGGCACTCGGGATCGGTGCAGGCACTTCGCCTTCGGGGAAGACGAAACTGCTGCCAGGCTCGAACGCGACGATCGCCTTGACCTTGTTGTTCTTGATTGCGGTCAGCCAGCCCGGTCCACCACCTTGCGAATGGGTGAACAGGATGCCGGGACCCACCTTGTCGAACACTGCCGACACACCATCGGACACAACGCCCATATCGAAGGGTCCTGTGTTCGGTGTCATCGCACGGAAAAACTGCTCACGGGTTTGAGCATCCTGGGCGAATTGCACACCCCCGAAGTAGTTTGGCCATAGTCCAATACGGAACTGATTGAACCAGAGCTGCTCGTCCGGGGTTGGCTTGATGGTGGCCTCGACCATGCTGCGGCCGGCATTGCCACGTCGTGGCTGATCGATCAGATATACCCCGAAGCGGCGACGCAGGAAAATATTCTGGAAGCCTTCGCGGCCATCGGCCGTGGTCTCCCAAGTTTTGGAGAACTGACCCGCGCCATGCCACATGACGATGGGCAGCTTTCGCGCGTTGACTGGAATTTGATAAAAGGCGTAGGCATGGTCGCCATGGTAGGTCTGCCCATCCGGCATCATCGGCTTGCGTGGATTGAAGGTTCCCGGCGCGGTAGCTACCGTGCCGCCGGCGGCGAAGCTACCCTGCTTCTTGATGTGTAGCGGACCGGTTGAACTGTCCGGGCCGCTACCAAGCGTTGAGCAAGCGGAAAGCAAGGCAAGCAACGTAATGGCGAGCAGGGGCTTCGAATTCTTCATTTCAATCTCCTGAGGTTGAGGGGCGTCTTGGTATTTTTCTGCGCGGCGCTGCCGAACAAGGCCTACTGTTGCCATCGCGACTCACTTCTCGAGTCCGGGCGAGTTCGCTATGTCCTTTACAACAGCATCGAGTGTAGCTGTGCTGACTATGGCTGATAAGCCGGTGAAATCCACATAGACTAATTAGCTCAACTTATAAATTCAGTGCCTGTATGCGGTGAGTCCGGCCCCTGTCTTACTGATCGGTCGACAACGCATTCAATCGCAGATCTGCCCACGCATGCGATCCGCAGCGGGCGGATTAATAAGCTGTGCTAATAACTTCTTGCGGTTTTTGCTATCTATTCAATTCCAATAGTGCTCAGTAGAGTTTGGCCAGAGGTGAAGTGGCTTAGATCAGGTTGTGATCGCAGATGACATCACTTCATTCGTACCGGATTTGCAGGCTAGAAACGTCGCCTGCTTTGCAAGCGTGGTGCCCAATTGACGCAATTTTGAAAAGAGGCTGGAAATGTCGAAGTCGACGACGAAGAATGGATCGGAAGCAGGCCGTCGCAACTTTTTGGCAGCGGCGGGAGGCCTGGCTGCGGCGCCATTTGCAGGTAGCGCACTTGCCCAAGGAGGATCCAGAGCAGCGGCCGGGCCGAATGCTTCGGCTGTCAGCGTTTCTGGCCGCCGCAAGTTGGGCGCACTGGAGGTATCCAGTGTGGGCCTGGGCGTCCAGAACATGAGCCGTACCTACCAGACGACAATTCCCAGCCGGCCTGAGATGCACAACATCATCCGGACCGCCTTCGACCGCGGCGTGACCTTCTACGACGCCGCCGAGGCATATGGCCCGCATGAAGTCGAACGCATTCTCGGCGAAGGCATTGCGCCATTTCGAAACAAGGTCGTGATCGCGTCCAAGTTTGGATGGAACATCGATCTCGAGACTGGAAAGCGCCTGCCTGGACTGAACAGCCGGCCTGCCCACATCAAGCAGGCTGTCGAGGGCATGCTGAAGCGCCTGCGGACAGATCGCATCGACCTCCTGTACCAGCATCGTGTCGACCCACAGGTTCCAATCGAAGATGTCGCGGGCGCCGTACAGGACTTGATGAAGCAAGGCAAAGTCCTGCACTGGGGACTGTCGGAGATGGGACTGAAGACCTTGCGCCGCGCTCACGCTGCGCTACCGGTCAGCGCCGTGCAGAACGAATATTCCATGCTCTGGCGTGGTCCGGAAGAGAGCGTCATTCCGACCTGCCAGGAGCTCGGCATCGGCTTTGTCCCGTGGAGCCCGCTTGGCGTCCAGTTCCTTACCGGTGCGATCGATGCAAACACACGCTTTGCCGATGGGGACATCCGCAAAGTCGAGTCCAGGTTCGCTCCCGAAAACCTGACGCATAACCTTGCCCTGGTCGAGCTGCTGAAGACCTGGGCCGCACGCAAGCAGGCCACACCTGCCCAGATCTCGCTTGCCTGGCTGATGGCGCAAAAGCCCTGGATCGTCCCGATCCCCGGCACGACACAGATGGCGCACATGATCGAGAACATCGGTGCGAGCACCGTGCGCTTTACCCCCGCCGAGCTTTCCGAACTGAATCGGGCTGTCTCGGCGATCCAGGTTCGCGGCGCCCGCCTGCCAGACGCAGTGCTGGCGTTCTCCGGCGTCGAGGCTTCCGCCAAGACTTGATGCTTCATGGCGGCACGATCGTTTTCGCGCCGGCGGTTTCAAACACGCTTTCGATCATGTAGTAGCACCACATCAGTCGCGGCTTCGTGATCGACATGCATCGCTGTTGGCATCGACGGCGACCTGACTGGAGTACACGATGGACGATAACGACAGCGTAAAAGTATCGCGGCGCGGCTTCATGGCGACCAGTGCCGGCACGGCCGCGGCACTGGCGGTACCACTCAACGGCGCAGCGCAGGCGGCACCTGAGGCTGCGTCAAGCTCGGCAGTGAGCTTCGAGGTAAACGGCAAGCGTCATCAGCTCCAGCTCGACACCCGCACCACGCTGCTCGACGCGTTGCGTGAGCACCTGCACCTCACCGGCAGCAAAAAGGGGTGCGACCAGGGGCAGTGCGGCGCATGCACAGTATTGGTCAACGGTCGCCGCATCAATTCATGCCTGAGCCTGGCCGTCATGCACGAGGGCGACCGCATTACGACGATCGAAGGTCTCGGCAATCCGTCGAAACTGCATCCGATGCAGGCTGCCTTCGTCAAGCACGACGGCTACCAGTGCGGTTATTGCACACCCGGCCAGATCTGCTCGGCCGTCGCGGTGCTATCCGAGATCAAGAGTGGAATCCCAAGCCATGCAAGTGCCGACCTGACGGCCCGGCCACTGCTATCGAGTGCCGAGCTGCGTGAGCGCATGAGCGGGAATATCTGCCGTTGCGGCGCCTATCTCAACATCATCGCAGCGATGACCGAAGTCGCGGGAGGAAAAGCATGAAGTCCTTCACCTATGAACGCGTCCGCTCACCCGCCGAGGCGGCCGAGGCGATGCGGCGCACCCCTGGCGCCCGTTTCATCGCCGGCGGTACGAACCTGCTCGACCTGATGAAGCTGCAGATCGAGACACCGGGCCATCTCATCGACGTTAACGGCATCGGCCTGGACAGGATTGAGCCGACTGCGGATGGTGGCCTGCGCATCGGCGCGCTAGTGCGCAACACTGACCTGGCAAGTGATCTGCGGGTACGACGCTACTACGCCGTGCTGTCTCGCGCTCTGCTGGCAGGCGCGTCGGGCCAGCTGCGCAACAAGGCAACGACTGCCGGTAATCTCTTACAGCGCACCCGCTGCCCGTACTTCTATGACACCGCCCAGCAGTGCAACAAGCGTCAGCCGGGTAGCGGATGCGGCGCCCTCAAGGGGTTCAACCGGCCCCATGCTGTAATCGGCTCCAGCGAAATGTGCATCGCAACCCATCCGAGCGACATGGCCGTCGCCATGCGCGTGCTAGACGCGACAGTCGAAACAGCGCGGCCGAACGGAACGACGCGAACCATCCCGATTGCGGACTTCTATCGACTTCCCGGGCGCACGCCGCATATCGACACCAATCTCGAACAGGGCGAGCTCATTACGGCGGTGACCCTGCCTCGACCCGTCAGTGGCAAACAGGCCTACCACAAGGTACGCGACCGGGCATCGTATGCGTTTGCACTGGTGTCAGTGGCGACCATCATCCAGCCCGACGGCAGCGGCCGGGTTGCCGTGGGCGGAGTGGCCCACATGCCGTGGCGGGTCGAAGCGGCCGAGGCCGAGATGCCACGTGGCGCCGCGCCGGTCGTCGCACGCCTGCTCGCCGACGCGAAACCGACAGAGCAGAACGCCTTCAAACTGCCACTGGTTGAGCGCACGCTCGCCACGCTGCTTTCCGACGCAAGGACGGTCACGCCATGAAATTTACGACACCTGCAGTGCGCAATCCGATCGACCGGCTGAAGGTAGTGGGCAAACCTACCTCGCGTATCGAAGGACGCCTCAAGACGACCGGGACCGCAACCTACGCGTACGAGCATCATGCGCCGGTACCTGATGCAGCCTATGGCTATATCGTCGGCGCCGGCATCGCCAAAGGGCGCATCGTATCGATCGACCTTACCCAAGCCAAAGCGGCGCCGGGCGTAATCGCGATCGCGACGGCGGAAAACGCTGGCAAGCTGGGTGTCGGCCAATTTTATGTGGCCAGAGCACTCGCCGGTCCGGAGGTCCAGCATTACCACCAGGCGGTGGCGATCGTTGTGGCCGAAACCTTCGAGCAGGCACGTGCGGCCGCCCAGCTGGTGCGAGTGGAATACGCACGCGCCCGTGGCAGCTTCAACCTCGAGGAAGAACGGGGTAATGCTCCTGCACCGCAGCCTTTGCAGCCTGGACCGACAATGGACACGGCTGCTGGCAATTTCGAGGCCGCGTTTGCGTCAGCACCGGTGACGCTGGATGAAAAATACACCACGCCAGACCACTCCCACGCGATGATGGAGCCGCACGCAAGCATCGCAGCGTGGAAAGGCGACAAGCTGACGCTGTGGAATGCGATCCAGCTGGTGAGCTGGGGCACGCGCGACCTCGCCCTCACGCTTGGCATCCCGCGTGAGAACATCCGCATCATCGCGCCCTACGTCGGCGGCGGTTTTGGCGGGAAAGGCTCGATCCAGTCCGATGCCGTACTGGCTGCCATCGCTGCCCGCCTGACGGGGCGGCCGGTCAAGGTGGCACTGCACCGCCACCTCATGTTCAACAATACCTCGCATCGTCCGGCGACCATTCAGCGGATTCGCATCGGGGCGACGCGGGATGGCCGGATCACGGCGATTGGCCACGAGAGCTGGTCCGGGAACCTGGGTACGCGGCCTGAAAGCGCGACAGTGCCTACGCGCCTCCTGTATGCCGGCGAGAACCGGATGACGCGGCTGCGCGTTGCACATCTCGACCTGCCGGAGGGGAACGCCATGCGCGCTCCTGGTGAAACGCCGGGCTTGATGGCACTCGAGGTGGCGATGGACGAGATGGCGGAAAAACTGGGACTCGACCCGGTTGACTTCCGCATCTTGAACGACACACAAGTCGACCCTGAGTCGCCAGGGAGGCCGTTCTCGAAACGCCAGCTCGTCCAATGCCTGCAAACCGGCGCCGAGCGTTTCGGATGGGAGCGGCGCAACAAGAAGCCTGGTGCCCGGCGCGAAGGCCATTGGCTGATCGGAACCGGCATGGCGGCGGGCATACGGGGCGGCAGGCTCATGAAGTCGGCGGCCCGTGTTCGACTGGACCGCAAAGGTCAGGTCACGGTCGAAACCGACATGACCGACATCGGCACCGGCAGCTATACGATCATTGCCCAGACAGCGGCCGAGATGATGGGCGTTGGCCTGGACAAGGTCACTGTGCTGCTTGGCGATTCCGCTTCGCCAGAAAGTGCAGGCTCCGGCGGCCAGTACGGCGCTGCCTCATCCACGGCTGGCGTCTACGCCGCCTGCGTCAAGCTGCGCGACATGGTGGCTAATCGGCTCGGGATGAGTGGCGCCGATATCGAATTCACCGGTGGTCGCGTGCGGGCGGGCGGCAACAGCAGGTCTTTGCTCGATGCGGTCGCTGGAGGCGAACTGGTGGCGGAGGACGTCATGGAAACCGGCGACCTCGGCAAGCGCTTTGCCCAGCAGACCTTTGCCGCGCATTTCGTGGAAGTCGGCGTGCATGCGGGTACGGGTGAAATCCGAGTTCGTCGCATGCTGGCCGTTTGCGCCGCCGGGCGCATCATCAACCCGACCGCGGCACGCAGCCAGATCATCGGCGGCATGACCATGGGCGTGGGTGCCGCGCTGATGGAAGACCTGGTAGTCGACAAGGGGGTTGGTTTCTTCGTCAATCACGACCTGGCCAGTTACGAAGTGCCGGTGCATGCGGACATTCCAGAGCAGGAGGTGATTTTCCTCGACGAAGTCGACCCGACGGTCGGACCGTTGAAGGCCAAGGGTGTGGGTGAGCTCGGCATTAGTGGGGCACCGGCCGCTGTTGCAAATGCGATCTACAACGCCACTGGCATCCGTGTCAGGGAGTATCCGATCACGCTCGACAAGCTGCTACCGAAGCTGCCCAAGATGGCTTGAGCGGGAGAACAACATGAATAGGTCGACTTCCGTGTTGCGTAGAAAATTCATGGCGGCAGCGGTGTTGTCGGGACTGGCAGCGAGGTATCCCGCACTCGCCGCTCCGGACACAACAAGTCGCAAGGGAAGTACAGCGCTTGTAGCCTACTTTTCGCGTAGTGGGAATACACGGGTGATTGCTGGACAGATCCACCGCGCCCAGAAGGCCGTGCTGTTCGAGATTCAACCGGCTCAGCCTTACCCGGACGATTACCTTGAGACGGTCGAACAGGCTCGGCGGGAGCGCGACCGCGGATACCGGCCGCCGTTGAAGGCGACGGTGGCAGACTTTGCGCGCTACCAGACCATCTACCTTGGTTTCCCAATCTGGGGCGGAACAGTGCCGCCAGTGATCCGCGCGTTCCTAGCGGCACATGACTTCAAAGGTAAGACGATCATTCCTTTCATCACGCATGGGGGTTATGGCATTGGTAACAGCCTAACCATCCTCGCCGCCGACGTTCCGGGTGGCCGATTGCTTGACCGTGGTCTTGTTATGCAAGCTGATCAGGAGCGGCAAACGCTTGAGCAGGTCACACGGTGGTTAAGTGCTTTTACATAAAGCGAGGAGATAAAAACGCTAGCATTGAGTCTCGCGTGAGAGAAGTAGTTTGCTGCTTGGAGCGTAGCTCTTCTACACTATGTCCCGGTACGCATTTGCTGAACGTGGGTCTCTAGATTGCGGTCGCTTGCAAAAACATGACTTGCTCATCAAGTCGGACGTATGCCACGATCGGCCACCATGGATCAGCAAACCATCATCCAGCGCTTACGAGCGTGCATTGAGGCGGCGTCGACGCAGACGTTCCTGCGTCGCGATTTCGCGCACTTGGGCAGTGCTCGGCAGCTGAGCCGATGCTTGGCCATGCTGCAGGATGAGGGAATCATTGAGCATGCCGGCTACGGCCTTTACCTGCGACCAAACACAATGACGCTAGAGAATGCGATACGTGCCATCCGCGATCGGCTTGGGCCCCGCGCGCGGCGCCTTGTAACCATCTCTGGCGTGACGGTCGCTCTGGGCGACACTCGAGAGCGGCCGAACCCACAAACCCTGCTCGATGCGAAAAAACTTGCCTCGGCCGTACGCGTCGTCCAATGCTGCACGGTCGACGAAATTCGGCGCAAGAGTTTAGAAAATATTGAGCGCTGGAACAGCAAGGGTACGTGGGTATCAGCGCACGACGAGTGGCGAGCGCTAATGGAGCACGGGACTGATGAGGAAATTATCGCTGTGATGACTGGGACTGATGAGGGGTGTAACCGCCTGCGACAGTCGCCGCCCTATGTCGGCCTTGTCGAGGCGGTTGAATTACGTACGGTGACGCGGCGGCTGATGCCGCGCTGAAGCGCTCATGCCCATATTGTCGGCTTGCCGGACTAGTGCCGTCGTGCGCTGCAGACGGCCACAGTTTCCAACGTTGGAAATAGACGGCCACTTGATGATGACAAGACTGGCACGGGCGCTCAGGACGTTGTTTATTTCCATAAGTCGCTGATTTTAAAGGGTAATTCCTGTATAATGGAGGCTAAGACTAACCTCTCTAGGAGACCCAAAATGAAGCGGAAAAACGGTACTGTGAAGCGAGCAAAAATCCGGAAAAATCGAGCTACTGATGGCGGGCATGCTACCCTCAGAGCGTTCCGTTTGCTGCATAGTTTGAAAAACGCTCTGAGGGTAGCATGCCCGCCAGGTACTGTCAATTTATACAGTATTTGTTAAGGTGCCGATCATGCCATTTAATTCAATCATTTCTGGATATTTGTTGCTATTAAGGCCTTCTTGGAGCGTTAAGGCGCTAGGACGTTATAAAGCATCCAAGAAATCTTCTACTGTTCAAAGGCCGCTTCTATAGCGGCCTTTC
>NZ_CAXUPB020000005.1:0-64486 GCF_964252725.1 Massilia sp. LjRoot122 | reverse complement strand
CGCTCATGCGGGGTTTTTTTATTCCCGGAAACGAACGCGACTAACTCAAGGGCGTGTGTAAAATCTTCAGCGATTGGCCAGATGGCCTGGAATGTCCGCTGCCTTTGCAAGGGACGGACTGACGGAGCGTATGATTGATTACCGCGACAACCGCGTCCCGGGCGGGACGTTTTTTTTCACGGTGCGCCTGCTCGAACGCGGCAGCACCCTGCTGACAGACCATATCTCCGCCTTTGGCGAAGCCATGCGCCTGGCACGCGTGCGCAAACCCTTCCACGTCGATGCCTGGACGGTCCTCCCGGATCATGCACATGCGATATGGACATTGCCGCCGGGCGACCACGACTGCTCGAGCCGCTGGCGGGCCGTCAAGATCGCGTTCTCCAAGGCCTTGCGCAAGTCCACGGTGCCGGATGCCAACGATGGTGCGATCTGGGAACGCCACTACCAGCACTACCGGGTCGGCGACGACGACGAGTACGCAGCCCTGGTCGACTACACCCACACCGATGCCTTCCGCCACGGTTTCTGCAGCCACCCCCGCGAATGGCCGTGGTCCTCGCTGCACCGCTTCGTCAGCGCCGGCCATGCGATGCCGGCGCCGCAACTGATTGTGCCGCCTTGGGTGCACCGGCCGCAGTCGCACGGCTTTGCACGGCTGTGATCACAAAAAAACAAAAGGCCCCGCAGGGCCTTTTGCTTTTGATGCCGTGAACGCTTAGAAAGCGTACTTCGCGCCGATGGTCCAGACATCGGCCTTCGCGCCGAAGTCCTTGCTCTTGCCATAGCGCTCGTATTCGCCGATCAGCGAGACGTTCTGGTTCAGCTTGTACTCCGCGCCGAGTGCGCCATAGGCTTCGGTCTTGCTGCGGCTCATGTTCTGCACAGCATTGACCGTCTCCAGCTCGCTCTTGGTGCGCGCCGCACCCAGCTTGCCGTACACCGAGAACTGCTCGTTCACCGGCATGGTCGCCTTGGCGGCCAGGTAGAGCGCGTGACCGTCGGTCTCGCCGCGCGCGTTCACGCCGCCGATCGTGTAATTCACGTCCGATTTGCGGAAATCGGTATAACCCGCTTCGACGCCCCAGGTCTGGTTGAACTCGTAGCCACCGAAGAGCTTGCCGGAAGCCTTGTAGCCTTCAGTATCGGCATTCGAGGTGCCGGAGACCTTGAAGTCATGGTCAGCGCTGGCGATACCGGCGCCGACATAGGCGCGCGGTGCGGTGGTCTGGGCCTGGGCCGCCGACATGGCGGCGGCGGATGCGATCAGTACGACGAGAAGCTTTTTCATTACGCGAATCCTTTGACTGGTTCGCGATTCACATTGAATCGCGATGTAGCCAACATAGCATTCGTTTCTCTTAATAAAAGGCCTGAAACCCGTAAGAACTGTAAGCAAATGTAAATTGCTGACCGATGGGTTAGATATTTTATAAAAAGATCATGAAAATAGCGTGGTGCTTAATCGATCTTACGAAAAGTTAGGTTGATGCGCGGTCCAAGGGGACGTGCTGTTTTGTTGATGCCATGCATCCAATTAGCCTGCATGGCGCCGGCCATGAACAGCAGGCTGCCATCGGTCAGCGGCAGTTTGAGCGTCTCTTTGCTGAGCTTGTGGCGCAGGACGAAAGGCCGGGTGGCGCCGAAACTGACCGAAGCAATGGCCGGCTCGGACCCCAGTTCCGGTTCGTCGTCGCTGTGCATGCCCATGCTGTCGCGGCCATCGCGGTAATAGTTCAGGAGCACGCTGTTGTAGCGGCGGCCGGTGACCTCTTCGGCAGCGCGACGAATGGTGTCGAGCAGGGGCGTGAAGGGCAGCGGCGCCAGGCTCAGGCCCGAGTAGCGGTAGGCCTTGTCGCCATGCCAGGCGCTCAGGCGCGGCTGCAGGTGGCGCTTGCCGTAGACGGTCACGGTTTCTTCACGCCAGGCGGTTTCGGCGCGCAGGCGCGCCAGCACCTCGTCATTCGGCCAGGGCAGCGGCAACTGGGCCAGGAAGGCCAGTTCGCCGTCGCGGATCGGAATCGGCATCAAGGCCGGGGCTGAGGCAAATAAATCCATTGTCTTGTTTCATGGCTATGATGACGGTTTCCGCCACCACCGCATTTTCGCATGGACAAACGTCACTTCCTCGGCGCGGCGCTCACTGCCGGCGCCCTGCCTGCCGTCGCCGATGCAGCACCCCGGGCCGCGGTCCGCTCGACAAGGTCGCCGACCAGATGATGTTCAGCAGAAGCTGGCGTTTTCGCGGGCGTTCGCGCTGGATTTCGCGACGATCGCCGCATTGCCGGGTACAGGCCTAAGGTATCAGGCGTAGGCTTCGGCCAAACTCATGACACGTGGCGTCACGTTGACGCCGACGTTGCCGAACAGGGCTTCGAGCGCGGCCAGGTTGGCGGCGCACTCCTCGGCTTTCCAACCGCTGAACAGGTCGGTGCCATCCTTCTGGAAATGCAGGTCCAGCACCTTGCCCTTGTCCTTGTGGATATAGCCCTGCTGGTGGGTGTTCTTGAAGCCGAGTTCGGCCAGGCCTGCCAGCACGGTTTGCGGCGGATTATCCGGATCCGTGGCCAGGAAGACACCGAAGGTCTTGCCCGGCGGCTTGGCGGCGACATCGACATCGTAGATGCCCGGGGCCTTGGTGACGCTGGTGCTCTTCAGGAACAGCATGTGATCTCCTTCTCCTGTTGCCGTCCGGCGGCATCGCGCAAAGGCGCGGCTGGCGGATCGGTTGGTCGTTGTAGCATCACAGCTTATTGCTCTCCGGGAACTTTGTCGATCAATCTCTGCGCTTTTTTCGCTTTAGCGCAGCAATAGACCCCAAACGGTGCCGCCAATTAACAACGCACAAGCCAGCATGCCGATAACAAAGCCAAGTTCCCGCCGCGCCGGGTCGCGGTAATAGCCGAGCGCGTAGGCGATGCGGCCCAGGCACCACAGCAGGCCGCCCGCCGCCGCCCACAGGTCGCCCAGGTAGAAAGCGCACAGCCACAAGGGCACCAGCAGCAGCGGCAGCTGTTCGAGGGTATTGGCCTGCACCCGCTGGCAGCGCAGGAATTCTTCGGGGCCGTCCATGATCGGTGCCGGGATGTCGTGGCGGATGCGCGCGCGGCCGGCGTTCACGCCGGTCCAGAAGTACACGCCGAGTGCGGCCAGGGTGGCCCAGGCGGTGAAAAACATGGAAGCTCCTATGGATGGGTCAACTTGCGGCGGGCCAGGTCGGCGGTCGGCGCCACCAGCGCTTCGTACAGGCGGCCGGTCGCGGGATCCCAGCGCGTGACGGCGTCCTGCTGGCGCGCCACGGTGGCGAAGTCGCCGCGCGCGACGGGGCCGCTGAGCGCCGCCGCGGGACCGATGCGGAACACATTGGCCAGTGCCTCGGTGGCCAACGGCCGCGCCAGTTCGCGCGCGACGTCTTCCGGCACCCCGGCTGCCGCGTAGGCGCGCAGCGCCGCGTCGACCACGGTCACCAGGTAATTCGACGCGAATACGGCGGCCGCGTGATAGACGGTTTTCGCGGCCGGGTCGATGCGCACCAGCCGTGCGCCGATCGCCGTGAACGCCGGTTCCAGCAGGGCCAGCGCGGCGGCGTCGCCCTCGACGCCGCAGAAGGTGCCGGCGAAATCCGCCGCCACCGCGGCCGGATCGGCGAAGCTGCGCACCGGATGCACGCTGGCGACCAGGGCGCCGGCGTCGCGCGCCGCCGCCAGTTCGCCGGATGCCTTGGCGCCGCTGCAGTGGAACACCACCGCCCCTTCCAGGGGCTGGGCTTGCGCCAGCGCGGCGCAGGCCGGGGCGATCGCGTCGTCGCCCACCGCCAGCATCCACACCTGGGCCGGGCGCAGCTGGGCCATGCCGGCGCAGGCGCGGCCGGCACCGATGAAGACCACCGCGTCACGGGCACCGGCTTCGCTGCGGGTCAGCACATCCTGGATCGCGAAGGCGCCCGTGGTGGCGAACCGGCGCCCGAGCGCGCGGCCGACGTGGCCGGCGCCGACCAGGTTCAGCGTCGGCGCCACGTCAGAACCCGGAGCCGGGCAGCGCCAGGTAGGCCAGCTCCTCGGGGTTCGAGGCGCGGCCGAGGATCAGGTTCCGGTGCGGGAAGCGCCCGAAGCGGGCGATCACGCCGCGGTGGCGGTGCGCATAGTCGAGCGCCTCGCCGAAGCCTTCGTGCTGGGCGGCCAGCTCGGTGAACAGGGTCACGGCCTGTTCCTGCATGCGCGCGTCTTCCGCGTGCTCGAAGGGCATGTAGACGAACTGGCGCTCGACCGGGCTCAAGGCCAAGTGCTCGCCGGAGTCCACCAGTTGGCGCGCGGCGAGCAGTGCCAGGGTGTCGCCGCCGAAGGATTCCGGCTTGCCGCGGAAGGCATTGCGGGTGAACTGGTCGAGCACGAGGATGCGCGCCAGCGTGCCGCGCGGCCCCACTTCGTCCCATTCGCGCAGCCCGCCGGCGACGGCTTGGGCAATCAGGCCGCCGAAGCGTTCGCGCAGTGCGGCATCGAAGGCCTCGTCCTTGCGGAACCATTCGATGCGCTGTTTGCCGTGGCCCGGGCTGCCCTCCGGCAGGAACCAGAAATCGAGGACGTCTTGTGCTTGCATTGATGAACCCCAGTAATGGATATAGCGCGTTATTCTTGTTTGATTTTTTAATTGCGGGCGTGGGACAGCTGGAAGGCTTCCAGTCCCTCGAACGCGGCCAGCTCCTGAGCCAGCTCCGACAGCGGCGCGCCGCTGCGGTTCGACAGCGCCAGCGCCACGAAGCGCCATTCCTGGCGTCCCTCGTCGCTGCTGATCGTGAGCGAGCTGCCGGCGATCTCGTAGCCGCGCTCGAGCGCGGCCTGGCGCAGCACTTCTTCGCGCGGCAGCACCTGCGGCTTGAAGCGCATCCGCACCGCCACCGCATGGCGCGCCGGCAGGATGGTCTCGAGGCGGTTCAGGTAGATCATGATCATGCCCGAGAAGAAGGCCAGGCCCATCGCCGCCAGGTAGAAACCGACGCCGACCAGGATGCCGATCGCGGACGAGGCCCAGATCGAGGCCGCCGTGGTCAGGCCGCTGATGTTGAAGCCTTCGCGCATGATGACGCCGGCCCCGAGGAAGCCGATGCCGGTCACCACGCCCTGGATGATGCGGGTCGGGTCGACCGGCGCCAGCACGCCGCCATGGCCGCCGTACCAGAAGTCCGGATAGCCGGCCAGGATGGTCAGCGCGGCCGAGGCCATGCACACCAGCCCGTAGGTGCGCATGCCCGCGGCGCGGCCGTGGTAGGCGCGTTCGTAGCCGACCAGCAGGCCGAGCGCCAGCGCGCCGGCCAGGTGCAGCAGGATCAGGCCATTGGTGATGATGCTGGCTTCGGACCAGTAGGCGGCAAGCAGTGCATTCGGCAAAGGAGGCATGGATGGACCTTACGCTCCCGGCTTCTTGCGCACCAGCTGCTTTTCGAAGGCTTCGTCATGCTTGCTGATGCGCTTGACTTCCTGCGGGCCGAGGCCGTTCACGAAGGCGACGAAGTCGTCCAGCTCGAGCGGCGCGTTGAGCGCGGGCGCGCCGGGCGCCTCGGACAGGTAGAACAGGCCGTCGCCGGTGCGCGCCATCGAGTAGGCACTGTTCCCGGTGCGCTTCTTGAGGCGCTCGACCGCCGCGCTGGCGCGGGTGGAACGGGAGCTGGCCATCAGATCGCCTCCGTGCGCTTGAAGAGCCAGTCGCGCGCCGCGCCGCGCACGTGCGGCTCCAGGCGTGCACGCACGGTGGCGTGGTAGGCGTTCAGCCACGCGATCTCGTCCTCGCGCAGCAGCGCGCGCTCCAGCGGGCGGGTGTCGATCGGGCACAGGGTCAGGGTTTCGAAGCCCAGGTAGTCGCCGAACTCGGTGGTCTCGACCAGCTGGTTGAGCACCAGGTTCTCGATGCGGATGCCCCAGCGTCCCGGACGGTAGATGCCCGGTTCGATCGAGGTGATCATGCCCGGCTCCATCGCGGTATGCGGGTCCGGCGGCACCGCCGGCGAAATCGTCTGCGGGCCTTCGTGCACGTTCAGGAAGTAGCCGACGCCGTGGCCGGTGCCGTGGCCGTAGTCGATGCCGGCGGCCCAGATCGGGGCGCGCGCGATGGCGTCGAGCAGCGGCGCGCGGGTACCGCGCGGGAAGCGGGTCGCCGACAGGTTGATCAGGCCTTTCAGCACCAGCGTGTAGTCGCGCTTCTGGGCGCTGGAGGGGGTGCCGACCGGGATCACGCGCGTGATGTCGGTGGTGCCGCCCAGGTACTGGCCGCCCGAGTCGATCAGGAGCAGGCCGTCGCCTTCGATGACGGCGCAGCTCTCTTGCGCGGCGCGGTAGTGCATGATCGCGCCGTTGGCGTTGAAGCCGGCGATGGTCGAGAAGCTCGGGCTGATGAAGTTCGGGCGGCGCGCACGGGCGGCCGTGATGTGGGTGTCGATCGCCACTTCGTCGAGTGGCGCGCGGCCGGCGTTTTCCAGCTCCTGCTCCAGCCAGGAGAAGAATTCGCACAGGGCCGCGCCGTCCTGCTCCATGGCGGCGCGCACGTTCACCGCTTCGCTGTCGAGCTTGCGCGACTTGGCGAAGGTGGTCGGGTTGATCGCTTCGACCACGTTGACGCCCTGGGCCACCGCGGCGCGCATGCCGGCCGTCACGCGGCGCGGGTCGAGCAGCAGGGTGGCGCCGTCCGGCAGCGCCGCCAATGCGGTGGCGGCATTCGCGTAAGGCGCCAGGTGCACGCCGTCGGATTCGAGGCGCGCGCGCACGTCAGCCGGCACCTTGCCTTCGCCGACGAACAGGGTGGCATCGGCGCGGCCGATCAGCGCATGCGCCAGGAACACCGGGTTGAAGCTGACGTCGGCGCCGCGCAGGTTGAACAGGTAGGCGATGTCGTCAAGCGTCGAGATGACATGGAAGCCGGCGCCATGCTGCTCCATCGCGGCGCGGGTCGCAGCCAGCTTGTCGGCGCGGCTCATGGTCGCATAAGGCGGCAGGTGCTCGAACACCGGATCGGCCGGCAATGCAGGACGGTCCTGCCAAACCTCGTCGAGCAGGTCGACGTCGGTCCGCAGCCGGATGCCCTTGGCGGACAGTGCATCCGACAACAGGCGCGCGCCGGCCAGGCCGAGCACGCGTGCATCGACGGCGACCGTCTGGCCGGCGCTCAGCTTGGCGGCCAGCCAGTCGACATGCATCTGGCTCGCCGCGCCCGGGATCTTCATCAGGGCGATCTCGCTGCCGGCCAGTTCGGTCTCGGCCTGGGTCCAGTAGCGGCCATCGGTCCACACCCCCGCGAAGCCGGCGGTGGCGATGAAGGCGCCGACCGAGCCGGTGAAGCCGGAGAGCCACTCCCTGCCCTTCCAGTGCCCGGGCAGGTATTCCGACAGGTGCGGATCGCTCGACGGCACGACGTAGGCGTCGATGCCGGCGCGCGCCATCGCGCTGCGCAGTTGGGCCAGACGATTGCTGCGGGCTTGTTCGAATTCGGGAGTGGACATGGCTTGGTCGTTCGTTGTTTTCCAAGCCACGTATGATACGCCGCAATGCGCCTATGTGGCGCTCCGGTTTATTGCATGACGTCAACTAAAGGCCGCCATCTCACGGCGGGCGCGCTACAATGGCGCGCACATGAACCACACGACCGGCCTCGAGGCCGGCACAGGAGACACCATGGATTTTGAAGCGGCCAAGGCCCTCTGCCGCAGCCTCCCCGGCTGTACCGAAGACACCAAGTGGGACCACGACACCGTCTTTTCGGTCGGCAGCAAGATGTTCGCGGTGACCAACAAGGACGGCCCCTCGACGGGATTCAGCCTGAAGGCCGACGACGAGCGCTTCCTGGAACTGACCGACCGGCCCGGCATCGTTCCCGCGCCCTACCTGGCCCGCGCCAAGTGGGTCTTCGTGACGCCGGAAGCGCAGCTCGACGACGAGGAGTTCGCCGCCCTGCTGCGCCGCTCCTACGAGCTGGTATTCGCCAAGCTCACCCGCAAGCTGCAACGCGAAATCAGCGGCAGCTGATTCCAACAGGAACGCCCCCGTGCACCCGATTGGCGCATAATCAAACCGCCATCTTTACACCAGAAGACAGAACGACATGCAAGACTACCACCATGACCGCGCCCGCGCGCTCCTCGCCAACGCCACCCAGATCGTCACGCCGGAAGAAGTCCTGGCCGCGGTGGCACGTGTCGCCGACCAGCTGAACGCGCGCTTCGGCAATCCCCAGGACAAGGCCTTCCCGCTGGTGCTGGGCGTGATGGGCGGCGCCGTCGTGTTCACCGGCCACCTGCTGCCGCAGCTCGACTTCCCGCTCGAGTTCGACTACATCCACGTCAGCCGCTACGGCGACGCCGACCAGGGCGGCCAGATCGTGTGGAAGGTGATCCCGCGCCAGGACGTGGCGGGCCGCACCATCGTCGTGGTCGACGACATCCTCGACGAAGGCGAAACCCTCGCCCACGTCAAGCAGCGCCTGCTCGACATGGGCGCGGCCGAAGTCATCGTGGCGGTGTTCGCGGACAAGGACCTCAAGCGCGCCAAGCCGATCAAGGCCGACCTGGTGGGCCTGACCCTGCCGAACGAATTCGTGGTCGGCTTCGGCATGGACGTCTACAACTACTGGCGCAACCTGCCGGGCCTGTGGTCGATCAGCCCGGACGACCTGAGTTCGGCCGAACCGGCGCCGCCGTTCCCGACGCCGGACGCCAAGCGCCTGGATTGATGTTGTAGGGTGGGCGGATCTCCCGCCCGCGCGTTCAAACAGTGCTTGAGCGGACGATGCGCGTTATCTCACGGTGTAGTTGAACGCGCGGACGGCGAAGCCGTCCACCCTACGTCAAACTGAGGCGGGCACGCGCGGCGGCATATTCCGCCTTCAGCCGCGCGACCATCTCGGCCACCGTCGGCACGTCGTCCATCAGGCCCACGCCCTGGCCGGCGCCCCAGATGTCGCGCCAGGCCTTGGCGCTGCCCGCGCCGAAGCTCATCTTGCTCTTGTCCGATTCCGGCAGGTTGTCGGGATCCAGGCCGGCCGCGACGATCGACTTCTTCAGGTAGTTGCCGTGCACGCCGGTGAACAGATTCGTGTACACCACGTCGGCCGCCGTCGATTCCACGATCGCGTCGCGGTAGGCGTCGGTGACGTTCGATTCCCTGGTCGCCAGGAAGCGCGAACCGATGTAGGCGAAATCGGCGCCCATCGCCTGCGCCGCAAGGATGGCGTCGCCGGTGGCGATCGAGCCGGACAGCGCGATCGGGCCACTGAAGAACTTGCGCACCTCACCCACCAGCGCGAACGGCGACAGCGCACCCGCATGGCCGCCGGCGCCGGCCGCCACCAGGATCAGGCCGTCCACGCCCGCTTCCAGCGCCTTTTCCGCATGCCGGATCGAGACCACGTCGTGCAGCACGATGCCGCCGTAGGCGTGGACCGCGTCCAGCATCTCCTTCGGCGGCGCGCGCAGCGAGGAAATGATGATCGGCACCTGGTGCTTCACGCAGACCTCGACGTCGTGGGCCAGGCGGTCGTTCGACTGGTGCACGATCTGGTTCACCGCGATCGGTCCCACCCTGGCGCCCGGATTGGCGGCCTGGTAGGCGGCCAGTTCGCCCTGCAGCTCGGTCAGCCAGGTGTCGAGCAGCTCGGCCGGGCGCGCGTTCAGGGCCGGGAAGGAACCGACGATGCCGGCCTTGCACTGGGCCGCCACCAGCGCGGGGCCGCTGGCGATGAACATCGGCGAGGCGATGACGGGGAGGGACAGGTCTTGCAGCACGGGTGGCAGCGTCATGGAAGGCTCTCGTTAGTCGGTTGATCAAATCACTCAGGGCATTATGCCGTGAAAAAAGAACGATCGTGCTAGATTTTTGACTCTAAACATCCAGTAGCCGGTCTGCCTCCACGCGCGCGGCGCCGGCGCGCACCAGGGCAGCCACGGCCCACTGCGCCAGTTCCTCCCTGCCCCGGCCCAGCAGCTTCACGCGTACGCGCTCGACCAGCGGGATCGCGGCCAGCACTGCAGGCAGGGTGGCAAGCGGCAGCGTGCGCCGCTCCAGCAGCAGGAACTTGAGCAGCACCTTGACCGCGTTTTCTCCGTTGCGCACCGGGTCGGCGCTCAGATAGTCCAGGCGCGAACGGGCCCGCGCCAGGGCTCCGGCCACGTCGCCGAACAGGGCCCCGTGGCCGGGAATGACAACGCGCGGATCGAGCGTGGCGATCAGGTCGAGCGTCGCGCCGGCTTCGTCGAAACCCGGCTCGCCGCTGAGCTCCGGGAAGATCACGCCGAAGCCGTTTTCCCACAGCGCGTCGCCGGAAATCAGGATGCCCTCTTCTTCGCAGAAGAACAGCAGGGCGTGCGGATCGTGGCCGGGCGCCGCGGCGACCGTCCAGTGCAGGCCGCCCAGCACCAGGCGATCGCCCGGCGCCAGGGTCGCATCGAAGGAAAAGCGTGCGCATTGCTGGCCGGTGGCGCGGTAGCTGAGCGCCTCCTCGTCCCAGGCGGCGACCTTGGCCGCCTCCGCTGCCGGAATCGCGATCCGGCAGCCATAGGCGGCCGCCAGCAGTGCATTGCCACCGCAGTGGTCCGAGTGCAGGTGGGTGTTGAGCAGGCGCTCGAGCGGCCGCGCGCCGAGGGCCTGGCGCAGCAGCGCCAGGGTCTGCGGCGCGTGGGTGACATAGCCGCTGTCGACCAGCGCCGTGCCTTCGCCGCCCGTGAACAGGACGTTGTTGGACGAGAGCCAGCCGCGCTCGAAGACCTGGATCGACGATGGAAGCGACGGGCCCCGGCTCACCTCAGCCCCAGTCGATCTCGGCTTCGCGGCGCCGGATCTCGGCCCACACGGCGCGCTTGTAGTCGTCGCCGGCGCTGCCCCAGGCGACGATCTCGTCGATCGTGCGCAGGCAGCCCCGGCACAGGCCGGTGGCGGGCTCCATCTGGCATACGTTGATGCAGGGCGAAGGGACGGGGCTTTGCAGTTCGGGTTCGAGCGTCAGGGGCATCAGAGTACGACGTTAAGGTCTAAAAAATAAGCGCATGCCATGATACCGCCCATCGCGAAAACCACCATCCGGCTGCCGCGGTCCTTGAGCGCATACAGGACCGGGTCGTCGTCCATTTCATCGCGCCCGGTCTTGATCCACAGGCGTCCCAGCCAGTAGATCAGCATGGCCGCCGCGCCCCACAAGAGCGTCGGGCTGGCGTAACGCGCCTGGGTCTCGGGTGCGTTGATGTAGAGGCCGAACACGACCACTGCCGACATCGCCGAGGCCAGGCCCATCGGCCACAGCACGGCCAGGTCGGCCACGCGGTAGTCGCGTCCGCGCGTGCTGATGCCGCCGCTGCCCTGCAGGGACTTGAGTTCCGAGCAGCGCTTGACCAGCGCCAGGCTGAGGAAGACAAACAGCGAGAAGGCCAGCAGCCAGGAGCTGGTGTGGATGCCCACCGCCACCGAGCCGGTGACGATGCGCAGGGTGTACAGGATCGACAGCGCCATGACGTCGACCAGCACGTATTCCTTCAGGCGCCAGCTGTAGATGGTGGTCATGACGACGTAGGCCAGCAGCATGCCGGCGAAGCCGGCGTTGACGGTGAAGGCGAGCCCGAAGGCGACGGCCAGCAGGAGCACGGCCGCCGCGACGCCGGAGGTGATCGGCAGCACCCCGCTGGCAAAGGGACGCAGGCGCTTGCGCGGATGCAGGCGGTCGTTGCCGAGGTCCCACAGGTCGTTGGCGATGTAGGTGGCGGAGGCGGCCAGCGAGAAACACAGGAAGGCCAGCAGCATGGTGGCGATATCGGCTGGCGCGAACGAGAACGCGGTCAGCATCGGGACGAACAGCAGCACGTTCTTGGCCCACTGGTGCACGCGCAGCGCCTTGCGCCAGACCTTCAGGCCGGCGGCCGGGCGGGCGAACTCTTTCTCGACCACGTGCTCCCTGCGCACCTGGCGCGCCAGCGATGCCGACGCGCCGACCAGCACGGCGGCCTGGGCGCCTTCCCAGACGGTCAGGTCGGCCGGGCTGTCGCCGGCATAAGCGAAATGCGAACCCAGTTCTTCGCGGATGGCGGCCAGCTTGTTGCTGCCCTTCAGGTTGCGGGTGCTGTCGGTCGCCAGCACGCGGTCGAACAGGCCAAGGTGGGCGGCGACGCCGTCGGCAATGCTGTGGTGGGCGGCCGTGGCCAGCACGATCTCGCGTCCGGCCGCTTTTTCGGCACGCAGGTAATCGAGCAGCTCGGTGCGGTAAGGCAGCTGTTCCGCCCGCAAGCTGACACGCCGGGCGATTTCCGTTTTCAGGGTTTCGCGGCCGCGCAGGAGCCAGAACGGCAGGCGCAACAGGCTGAGAGGCGACTGCCGGGCCAGCACGAGTACGGACTCGACCAGGGTATCGGTCAGGGTCAGGGTACCGTCGAGGTCGACGACCAGCGGCACGCCAGCGGCGCCGCGCTCAGCCTGTTGAGAATTCAACATACGCACCTGAAAAATATAAAGTTGACATTCCACTATGCATGAATGTCAGCAGCGGGTCACGCTATTTTGCGCCTTGTTCATGGCGGGTCAATGACATCTCTTGCTTGCGCGCCAGCCTGCCGGCGAAACGTTCCGGGTCGATCAGATGGCGCTCGTGCACGCCCTCGCACACCTTTTCCACCTCGTCCCAGGCCTCGACCCGGAAGCGCACGCGCCTGCCATCCACTTCCAGCACCTCGCCGCGGATGGTGAGCGTCATGCCCGGCGGCGTCGGCGCCAGGTGGCGGAACTCGACCATCGTGCCCAGGCTCTGCTCGCGCGGCCAGTCAACAAAAGGCATCAGGCCGTGCAGGCAGGCCAGTTCCATCATGCCGACCAGGTAGCCGGTGGCCAGCACCTCCGGCATGTCGCGGCAGAAAGGCGTGTCGTGGTAGAGCTCGGGCACGCTGGCCCGCCGGGGGATCGTATAGCGCCATTCGAAGCAATGGCCGAGTTGTATTTCTGCACGCATGTTCGCAGATTAACGCAGCCTGTCCCATTTGGGGTGTTCTCCGTCGCATGATCGGCGTACACTCCCCAGACCATCCAGATGGATGGTGCAAGCGTGGCGTAAGGAAGCGAAGGGCATCATGACCAGGGAAATAATGAAAGCGGCAACACGGGAACCGGCGCGACCGGCGGATTCGGAAAAGATCACGATCAACCTGGGGCCGATCGACCTCGGACAGATCGACCTGCTGGTGAGCGAAGGTTTCTATGCCAACCGTTCCGACCTGATCCGCACGGCGATCCGCAACCAGTTACTGGCGCACGCCGACGTGGTGCGCCAGACCGTGGCGCGGCGCAGCCTGGTGCTCGGCATGCACCACTACACGCGCGCCGACCTGGAGCGGGCCCGCGAGGCCGGTGAACGCCTGCAGATACAGGTACTGGGGCTGGCCAGCATTGCCCACGACGTCCCGCCCGAACTGGCGCTGGATACCATCGAATCAATCGTCGTCCTCGGAGCGCTGCATGCCAGCAGCGCGGTCAAGGCGGCACTAGCCGGGCGCATCGAGTGATCGCGCCGGCCAAAGGACAAGCATGAAATTGAATCTCCACCTGCTCGCGCAGATGCGCAAGGCCACCAACGCCTTGCTGAAGAAAGGGCCGGTGGACACGACGGCCATCGTCCAGGAAGCCATGAAACACGCGACCGCCTTCCAGCGGCCCACCCCGGCTCCCGGCTCGCCGCCGCCGATGCGCGACATCAATCCACCGCCGCAGGGCGCGGCCGCCAACGACGACGCCAGCCAGGAAGCGGCGCGCGAACGCGTCGCCACCGACGTCGTCCCCGACATGCTGGCCAACCTGCAGCGCACGATGGACTCGGTGCGCGAACAGTTCGGCGGCCTGAATGGCGGACTGGGCGGGCTGGGTGGCCTGGGCGGCACCGGCACGGAAAGCAGCAACCCGTGGCCGGGCAGCTTCAGCAGCGGCAGTTTCGGCAACGAAGCCGGCACCCGCGACTACAAGCTGTATGTGCCGAGCACGCTGACGGAAGCACCGGCCGCCCTGGTCGTGATGCTGCACGGCTGTACCCAGAATCCCGACGATTTCGCGCACGGCACGCAGATGAACGCGCTGGCGGAAGAACTGGGCTGCCTGGTCGTGTATCCGGCCCAGTCGCAGGCCGCCAATCCCTCACGCTGCTGGAACTGGTTCAACGAGACCGACCAGCAGCGCGACCGCGGCGAGCCCTCGATCATTGCCGGCATCACCCGCGACGTAATGGCACGCCACGCGGTCGACCAAAGCCAGGTCTTCGTCGCCGGACTGTCGGCCGGCGGCGCCATGGCCACCATCATGGGCACGCTGTATCCGGAGCTGTATGCCGCCGTCGGCGTTCACTCGGGGCTGCCGTTTGCCGCGGCCAGGGACTTGCCCTCGGCACTGGCGGCGATGAAGGGCGATTTCCGCCGCAGCCAGGCGCCGGGACGCACGGTGCCGATCATCGTGTTCCACGGCGACCGCGACACCACCGTCCATCCTGCCAACGGCGACGAGCTGGTGGCGCAGGTCCGCGCCAAAGGTGCGCGCCGGACCGCGGTGGAGCCGGGGCAGGTGCCGAACGGCCACGCCTACACCCGCACCATGCACCACCACGACGACGGCAGCGTCCACGCCGAACACTGGCTGATCCATGGCGCAGGCCACGCCTGGTCGGGCGGCGATGCGCGCGGCAGTTATACCGATGGCAAGGGACCGGATGCGAGCCGCGAAATGATGCGTTTCTTCCGGACGCAGCGCTGAGCGTAGGGTGCACGGCTTTGCCGTGCGCGCGTCCAAACTTGGCTAAAACTGCCCGCTCGGCTATTCCATTGCTGGTCGAACGCGCGGACGGCGGAGCCGTCCACCCTACAACATCCGGCGTTTCGCTAGTTCGACTTCGATATGGGCGCGCAGGCAGGCCGGGCACCAGCAGCCGGCGGCTTCCTGCGGTACGGGAAGCGCCGGCGGCAAGGCGGTGCACCAGCAGGGTTCAGGGCTGCCGTCGACCATGGCGCAGCCGAATTCGGCGCCGCAGCGGGTGCAGGTGCTCATCGTTTGCTCCAAGTGAAAACGTTCATTGTCCGGTACGGCAAGGATCAGGCCAATAAAATACAACAAAACCCCATATAATCAGCACAAGTCATATCCCCTTGCCTTAAAATCTTGCGACATTTATTTTGGACCCTCCATGAACGCTACCCTGAGCAGCCTGAATCCCGACGACCAGCCCAATGATCTGACCAAGGTATCGCCGCAGATCAAGGCGCAGATCCTGGCCGAGGCGCTTCCGTACATCCGTAACTTCCACGGCAAGACCATCGTCATCAAGTACGGCGGCAACGCCATGACCGACGAGCGCCTGAAGCACGGCTTCGCCCGCGACGTCATCCTGCTCAAGCTGGTGGGCATGAACCCGGTCGTGGTGCACGGCGGCGGTCCGCAGATCGACAACGCGCTGAAGAAGATCGGCAAGCAGGGCAGCTTCGTGCAGGGCATGCGCATCACCGACGAAGAAACCATGGAAGTGGTCGAGTGGGTGCTGGGCGGCGAGGTCCAGCAGGACATCGTCATGCTGATCAACCACTACGGCGGCCAGGCGGTGGGCCTGACCGGCAAGGACGGCGGCCTGATCCGTGCACGCCGCATGGCGATGCCGGACAAGGAAAAGCCGGGCGAATTCCTGGACATCGGTTTCGTCGGCGAGATCGAGGCGATCAATCCGGCCGTGGTCAAGGCGCTGCAGGACGATGCCTTCATCCCGATCATTTCGCCGATCGGTTTCGGCCAGGACGGCCAGGCCTATAACATCAACGCCGACGTCGTCGCCGGCAAGATCGCCGAGATCCTGAAAGCCGAAAAACTCATCATGATGACGAATATCGCCGGCGTGCAGGACAAGACCGGCAAGCTGGTCACCGACCTGTCGGCGCGCGAGATCGACGAGATGTTCGAAGACGGCACGATTTCCGGCGGCATGCTGCCGAAGATCTCGTCGGCCCTGGACGCGGCCAAGTCGGGCGTGAACACGGTCCACATCATCGATGGCCGCATCGAGCACAGTTTGTTGCTGGAAGTCTTGACCGAACAGGCTTTTGGCACTATGATCCGGTCTCACTAAATTTTTTGTGGCGGAAACTTCGCCACAAGAGATGACCTGAATGCCCTTGTAGCTCAGTGGTAGAGCACTCCCTTGGTAAGGGAGAGGCCACGTGTTCAATCCACGTCAAGGGCACCACTCCCCTCCCGCAGTAATCCCCTCAGTAGATCCGCTCCACCTTGATGCCGCGCTTGCGCAGCAGCTCCGGCAATCCGCCTTGTCCCAGCAGGTGCAGCAAGCCCACCGCCACCACCGCATTGTTTTCGCGCGCCAGCAGCGAGGCCACCTTGTCCGCCATCGGTCCGTTGCGCTCGTCGAGCAGGATATCGCGCATGAACTTGCCGGTCAGGCTGTCATCGCTTTGCACCCGCTGCATCAGGCCGTCCTGGACCTTGCGGTCGGCGCGCTCGTAGGCCTCGAGCATCTCGCGCGTCTCGCGCAGCTGGCGGCCCGAGGCCATGTTGTCCAGGGTTTCTTCCAGCAGCTGCCATTGCTGCTCGTCCGGCAAGCGGTTCAGCAGCGAAGCTTGGTACTGCATCGTCTCGAGTTCGGCGACGCGGGTCTTGCCCTGGCGCGCCAGCGCGGCAAGGTGTTCGTCGACGCTGAGCGCCGGGTCGTAGCCCAGCTTGACGGTGTCGAGCACGGCCAGCATCGTCATCAGCATCCAGGGCTTGAACTGCGCCACCGCAGCCGGATCGATCCCCTGCTTCCTGAGCGCGCCTTCGATGCGCGCGCGGCGCTCGGGCGCCAGGCCCGCATAGCCCGGGCTGCCGGGCGCGAACATGCCATGCTGCCGGACCGCAGCCGCGATGGCGTCAGGATTGCCCGACATGTCGATTTCCAGCACTAGCGTGGGGGCGGCCGCCATTGCCGCCCGGATGCGCGGCTCGAGCGGATAGAAGTCGGCACGGCCGACGTGCATGGTGCCGTACAGGTACAGTGTCTTGCCCTTGTCGGTGGCCTTGAACAGCGCCCCCCGTTCCGCTGCCAGCGCCTGGAAGGCCAGCAGGAACAAGCTGAAGAACACCACTATAATCGGACGTCGCCGCATTCACTTCTCCTTGTTGTGCTTTAAACCGTGCCAAATCATAACCCTGCTTCTCCCGTCTGGCTGTTTGATCTCGACAACACCCTGCATGACGCCTCGCATGCGATCTTCCCGGCCATCAGCGCGAACATGAACACCTATATCGCGCGCGTGCTGGGTGACGGCGGCACGCCGGCCAGCCAGGCGGTCGTCGACGCCGCGCGCCTGGGCTACTGGAAGCGCTACGGCGCCACCCTGCTCGGCATGATCCGCCACCACGGGGTATCGGCGGCCGACTTCCTGCACATGACGCACGACCTCGGCGCCCTCGACAAGCTGGTGCGCGCCGAAAAGGGCCTGGGCACGCTGCTGCGCCGCCTTCCCGGCCGCAAGATCCTGCTCACCAATGCGCCGACGCGTTATTCGACCGACGTGATGCGCCACCTGGGCCTGAGCCGCCATTTCGCCCACCACGTCGCGATCGAGCACATGCACGTGCACCGCCAGCTGCGGCCCAAGCCTTCCAGCCTGATGCTGCGCCGCCTGCTGCGCAAGCACGGCGTGGCGGCGCGCCGCTGCATCCTGGTCGAGGACACCCTGGCCAACCTGAAAAGCGCCAGCCGCCTCGGGCTGCGTACCGTCTGGGTGACGCAATACCTGCGCATGAGCGACCCGATCGGCAAGGCGCCACTGCCGCGGACCCTGAAACGCCCCGGTTACGTCGATGTCAAAGTAAAATCCGTGCGGCAACTACCGGCGCGCCTGCACCGGCTGCGTTGAAACGACGACCAACTACTGATTAGGGATCACATGGCAAGCACCAAGCCGGGCCAGCGCAAGCTGCAAATCCTCCAGGCCCTGGCCTCGATGCTCGAGCAGCCGAAGGGAGAGAAGATCACCACGGCGGCGCTGGCGGCGCGCCTGTCGGTATCGGAGGCGGCGCTGTACCGTCACTTCGCCAGCAAGGCGCAGATGTACGAGGGCCTGATCGAATTCATCGAGTCGAGCGTGTTCGGCCTGATCAACCAGATCGCCGAGCGCGAAGAAGACGGCGTGCACCAGGCGCATGCGATCCTGCAGATGCTGCTGTCCTTCGCCAGCAATAATCCGGGCATGACCCGGGTGCTGATCGGCGACGCCCTGGTGGGCGAGGACGAGCGCCTGCAGCAGCGCATGAACGGCTTCTACGACAAGGTCGAGCTGGCGTTCAAGGGGGCCTTGCGGGTCGCCGTCACCCAGGGCCATGGCGTCGAGACCGACGTCGCGGCGCGCGCCAGCCTGCTGGTGAGCTACGTGACCGGACGCTGGCACCGCTTCGCCAAGAGCGGCTTCAAACAAAACCCGGCCGAAGGCACGGCCCTGCAGCTGTCGCTGCTGCTGGCAGCGTAAGGCTGCAAGCGAGGCACCATGGACACCCAGGAAGTCTTTGCGCTGCTGGACGATGCAGGCAGCTCGGGCGAAGCCCGCTCGCGCCTGTACAGCCGCCACGCCGGCACGCTGCGCTGTAGCGAGGCAGCCGGCTGGCCGCAGCTGCTGCAGGAGATGCAGGAGGCGCTGGCACGCGGCCTGTACGCGCTTCCCCTGCTCAGCTACGAACTCGGGGCGCAGCTGCAGGGGGTGCCCGCGCACGCGGTCGACAGCGCGCTGGCGCAGGTGCTGCTGTTCGAACAGTGCGAGCACCTGGACGCGGCCCAGGTCGAGGCCTGGATCGCCACCCGCGCCACGACCGGCGAGCCGGCGGGCGTGGCCGGTGTCAACCCGAACGTCGACGAAGCCGCCTTCACCGATGCCATCCGGCGCATCCGCGACTACATCGCCGCCGGCGACACCTACCAGGTCAATTACACCTACCGCCTGCGCTTCGAGGCATTCGGACCGCTGGTCAAGCTGTATGCGCGGCTGCGCGCGCGCCAGCGCGTGCCCTACGGCGCCCTGGTGGCGCTGCCTGGCGGCGAAGCCCTGCTGTCCTTCTCGCCCGAACTGTTCGTGCGCCACGATGCCGGCGTGCTGACGGCACGCCCGATGAAGGGCACGGCGCCGGCCAGCGGCGACGATGCCGTGGACGCGCAGCGCTCCGATGCGCTGTCCCATGACACCAAGAACCGCGCCGAGAACCTGATGATCGTCGACCTGCTGCGCAACGACCTGGGACGGGTGGCGCAGACCGGCAGCGTCGAGGTGCCGGCGCTGTTCGAAGTGCGCCGCTACGGCGCCGTGCTGCAGATGACCTCGACCGTGCAGGCGCGCCTGCGCGCGGACGTCAGCCTCGAACAGGTGTTCGCCGCGCTCTACCCCTGCGGCTCGATCACCGGCGCGCCCAAGCGCCGCACCATGGAGATCATCCACGAACTCGAAGCGAGCGCGCGCGGCATTTATACCGGCGCGATCGGCTGGTTCGATCCTCCCCAGGACGGCAAGGCCTTCGGCGACTTCTGCCTGTCGGTGCCGATCCGTACCCTGGCCCTGGGCGCGTCCCAGGGCGGCACCCGCCAGGGCGAACTGGGCGTCGGCGCCGGCATCGTCTACGACAGCGATGCGCCTTCCGAATTCGCCGAATGCCAGTTGAAGGCGCGCTTCCTGACCGGCCTGCCCAACGAGCTCGAGATCTTCGAGACCCTGCGCGCCTCCTGGGACGACGGCTGCCGCCACGTCGAACAGCACCTCGACCGCCTGGCCGCGTCCTGCCGCCATTTCGGACTCCCCTTCGACTTCGGCGCCGCCCGTGCCGCCTTGAACGAGGCCTGCCTCGCCCTGCCCCCCGGCCAGCTGCACCGTGTGCGCCTGGCGGTGGACCAGGCCGGTGCGCTGAACCTGCAGGCAGCGCCATTGACGCCCCTGGCCGAACCGGTGACGCTGCTGCTGGCGAGCGAGACGACGCACTCGGGCGACCTGTTCCTGCGCCACAAGACGAACGTGCGCAGCCGCTACGACGCGGCCTGGCGCGCCGCCGAGGCGCAGGGCGCCTTCGACTGCCTGTTCTTCAACGAGCGCGGGGAACTGACCGAGGGGGGACGCAGCAATGTGTTCGTGCGCTTCGGTACGGCCTGGTATACGCCGCCGCTGTCCTGTGGCCTGCTGCCGGGCGTGATGCGCGGCGTGATGCTGCAGGCGCCGGCCTGGAACGCGAGCGAGCGCGTGATCACCCGCGAGATGCTGGAAGAGGCGGACGACATCGTCGTCTGCAATGCCCTGCGCGGGCCGCTGCGCGCCGTCATTCTCGACGACGGCAGCCTAGCTTGAGTATTACGGAGCGAGTGCCTGCTCGATCTTGCCGACCAGCGCAGGATCTTCCGGGGTCACCTTGCTCGGGAAGTGCTCGAGCACCTTGCCGTCGCGGCCGATCAGGTACTTGGTGAAGTTCCATTTCGGCGCCTGGCCGGTGGCTTTGGTGAGACTGGCGTGCAGCGGGTTGGCTTCCGGGCCGGTGACCACGCTCTTGGCGAACATCGGGAACTTCACGCCGTAGGTGTTGAAGCAGAGGTCGGCGATCTCTTTCGCATTGCCCGGCTCCTGCTTGCCGAAGTCGTTCGACGGGAAGCCCAGCACCACCAGGCCGCGGCCGCCGTATTTCGCGTACAGCTTCTCCAGCCCTTCATACTGCTTGGTGAAGCCGCAGTAGCTGGCCGTGTTCACGACCAGCACCACCTTGCCGGCGTACTGGCACAGGTCCTGCGGCGCGTCGTCCTGCAGGCGCTTGAAATTCTGCTTGAGGATGGCCGGGCAGCTGGCCGGCATGCGTGCGGCAGCTGGTGCGGCCGCCGCCTGTGCTGCGGCCGGCGGAGCGATGACGGCTGCGGCGAGGGAGGCGAACAGCAAGGCGGTGGTCTTGATCATGGCGGGAGTTCCCTGGTTGGTGATGCCACGATTGTACCGCGCTTACCCTCTCAGGCTGCGGTGCTCGATCTTGATGCAGTGGTTCATGACGACGTCGAGCCCGGCGGCGCGCGCGAGGTCGGCGGCGGCCTGGTTCTCGATGTCGAGCTGCATCCACAGGCAGCCGGCGCGCACGGCGATCGCATCGCGGGCGATCGGCGGGATGTCCTCGGACTTGCGGAAGCAGTCGACGATGTCGATCCGCTGGCCGCCGCCGGCGAGGGCGTCGGCCGCTTCCTGCAGCGTGCCGTAGACCGTTTCGCCCAGGATGGAGTCGCCCGCATAGCTCGGGTTCACCGGCACGATGCGGTAGCCCTGCTCCTGCAGGTAGGCCGCCACCTCGTGGCTGGCGCGGTCGGGTTTGTTCGACAGGCCGACGATGGCGATGGTCTTGCTGTCGCTGAGGATCTGGGCAATGCTTCTCATGATGGAATTCGGTAGGTTCAGGGCTCAGCCTCAGCTTATCAGATTTGCATCATGCGCGCTTTCATGGAAAGATGCGGGCTCATCCCCAATCGAGCATGCCATGCGCCTGACCGCCCTCTCTTCCTTCACTGCCCTTGCCCTCGCGCTGGCCTCCCTGTCCGCCCATGGGGCCGAACCGCTGGCCGCGGTCGAACGCGCGATCGTCCCCGTCGCCGCCTGGGGCGGCACCCCGGCCGACGCGGGCAAGGCGCGCCGCCACGCCATCAGCCAGATCACCCTGCACCACCAGGGCGAGCCTTTCAAGCCCGGCACCGACCCGCAGGCCTACCTGCGCCGCCTGCAATCCTGGTCGCGCACCAGCAAGGGCTGGCTCGACATCCCCTACCACTACGTCATCGACCTCGACGGCCGCGTCTACGAGGCGCGCAAGATCGATTTCGCGGGCGACACCAATACCGACTACGACCCGTCAGGACATGCCCTGATCGAGGTGGTCGGCAACTTCGAGGAAGTGGAGCCGAACCAGCAGCAGCTCGACGCGGTGGTCGACCTGATGGCGCTGCTGGCGGCGAAGTACAAGGTGTCGCTGGACGATATCAGGAGCCACCGCGATCACTCGGACAAGACCGTGTGCCCGGGCGCCAACCTGTACCGCTACGTGAAGGAGGATTACTTCCGCCACAAGGTGGCGCTGCGCCTGGCCGGCGAGCAGGCCAGGCGCTGACGCTCAGAGCCTGCGGGCCGGGATGGTGCGCCCGCCCTGCTTCAGCACGAAGCCCTGCCCGGCCGCCGGTTCGAAGCTGATCTCGGCATCCACGTCGTTCGAGAAGAACACGGTCTCGCTCATCGGGAAGATCTCCAGCTTGCCCTGGCCGGTGGCCTGGGCAAAATAGCGGTCGCCGTCACGGGTCAGCTCCATCACGAAGCCCGGGCGCAGCTCATAGCGGCCGACGCGGCTGTCGAAGCTTGCGTTGGCAATCTTGACCGCCTGGCGGCCGGCCGGCGCGTCGCCGGTACGCGGATGCACCAGTGCGTTGCCATCCTGGTGCAGGGTCATCGCGCTGACCTTGCCGCCGGCGTCGCGCTGGAAGGCGAACCAGTCGAGCGCACCCGGCACGAAGAACTCGTTGGCGGATGCGGCCTTGAGCGCCACCGGCGGACGGCCACTGCGCTGCATGACCAGGCCGTCGCCGCTGCGGCGGAACACGCGCTGCACACCCTTCTCCACCTCGTAGGTGCCGGCGACGGCATCGAGCGCCGCACCGTCCAGCGCCACCTCCTTGAACTCGCGGTAGGGCTTGCCGATGGCGATGCCGGCCGCCTTGCGCGCCACCACGCCCGGATTCGCCGGGCCGCTGTCGCTGTTGGTCAGCACCGCCACATAGACCTTCTGTTCCGGGAAGCGCAAGGCGTAGGTGCTGAAGCCGTTGATGCCGCCGCCATGGCCCATGCTGGTCTCGCCCTGCACCTTGTCGACGTCCCAGCCATAGCCGTAGCCGGTGGCCTTGCCGTCGCTCAGGCGGTAGGAAGTGAACGCTTGCTTCCAGCTGGACGGCTTGAGCAGGCGGCCGGCGCCGATCGCCGCGTCCCAGCGCGCCAGGTCGTCCACGGTCGACACCAGCGAGCCGGCCGCATAGGGCTGGGTCATGCTGAGCGGCTTGGCGGCGCCGAAACCCTGGGCGCCGCGGCTATGGCCGGCGGCCACCGGCGCCTTGCTGTTTCCAAAACCTTCGTAATAGGTGTCGCGCATGCCGAGCGGCTTGAAGATGCGCTGCTCCAGGAAGTTCGCATAGGACTGGCCCGAGATCTTCTCGATGATCGCGCCGAGCAGGAAGTAGCCCGAGTTGTTGTAGCGGTACTGGCTGCCCGGCTCGAAGTCGAGCGGATCGTTCTTGAACGAGTCGATCATCTGGGCCACGCTCATGTCCTGCGCCATGCCGGCCATGTAGCCCGGTTTGCCGGTGTAGCTGGCGATGCCCGAGGTATGCGTCAGCAGGTGCTCGATACTGATCTTCTTGCCCCTGGTCGGATAGTCCGGCAGGTGCTTGGTGATGTCGTCGTCCACCGACAGCTTGCCCTCTTCCGCCAGCATCAGGATGGCGCTCGCCGTGAACTGCTTGGTGATGGAACCGAGGCGCAGCGCCATCTCCGGCGTCATCTTCACGCCCTTGGCGGTGTCGGCCAGGCCGTAGGCCTTGCGCAGCACGGGCTTGCCGTCCTTGACCACGATGACGGTGGCGCCGGGGACGTCGGCCTTGAAGTAGGGCGCGATCGAGGCGTCGATGCGGCCGGCCATGTCCTGCTCGGCGAGCACGGACCTGGGGGCTTCCTGGGCCTGGGCGGCCTGCGGTTGGCACAGCAGCAGCACGGCGGCGCAGATGGCGGTACGGAGCAGCATGGTCAGTCCCTTTCGATTGTTGTGGAGGCGCAGAAAAGAATATGCCCGGCTTGCCTGGATGGCAAATGCCGGGCGACAGAAGAGCGTTTATGCGGCCCAGGCGGTCAGATACGGCGACCGGTGACGTTGCGGCTGCCCTGCTTGAACATCAGGTTCTGGCCTTCGAAGCTGATCTCGGCGTCGACGTCGCGCGAGAAGAACCGGGTTTCGCTCAGCGGGAAGATCTCGACCCGGCGCTGGCCGCTCGGCTGCACGAAGTAGCGGCTGCCCACGCGCGTGACTTCGAACACCATGCCCGCCTCGATCTGGTAGCGGCCCGCGTGCGCATCGAAGGCGGCGTCCGCGATCTTCGCCACGATCCGCGGCGGCGGCGCCTCGCCGCTGCGGGTGTGCGCCAGCGCCCTGCCGTCCTGGTGGTAGGTCACGCCGGTCACCTTACCGGCAGCATCGCGCTGGAACACGAACCAGTCGGCCGTGTCGGGCACGAAGAATTCGTTGGCCGACATGGGCTTCAGCACCAGGGGCCCGCGGCCGTTGCGCTGCAGGGAGAGGAACTCGCCGTCGCGGCGGAAGACGCGCTGCGTGTCCTTGTCGACGCTGTACACGCCCGCTACCGCATCCAGGCTGGCCGCGTCCAGCGCGATTTCCCTGAATTCCGGGAGCGGCTTGCCGATGGCGACGGCGGCCGCCCTGCGCGCCACCACGTCCGGCACCACCATGCCGGCGTCGCCATTGGTCAGCACCGCCACATACACGCCCTTGCTTGGGACGCGCAGGCCGTAGGAACGGAAGCCGCGGGTCGAGCCGCTGTGGCCGATGGTGGGTTCGCCCTGGATCAGGGTCATCTCCCAGCCGTAACCGTAATTGCTGTCCTTGCCATCAAGCAGGCGATAAGACGTGAAGGCGCGCTGCCAGGTGGCCGGCTTGAGCAGCTTCCTGCCGACCGCCGCATCCCATTTCGCCAGGTCGTCCACGGTCGAGACCAGCTCGCCGGCCGCATAGGACTGGTTCTTGCCGAGCGTGCGGGCCGGGCCGAAGCCTTTCTCGGCGGGTGAATGGCCGGCGGCGCTCGGCCACTTGCTGCGCTCGTAGCCTTCGTAGGCCGTATGCTCCATCCCGAGCGGCGCGAAGATGCGCTGTTCGAGGAAGGCGTGGTAGGGCTGGCCCGAGACTTTTTCGATGATGGCGCCGAGCAGGTAGTAGCCCGAATTGTTGTAGCGCCAGGTGCTGCCCGGCTCGAACTGCATCGGGTCGTTCTTGAACGAGTCGATCTGGGCCGCCACTGTGATGTCTTGCGGCGCCCGCTGCGCAAAACCCGGCTTGCCGGTGTAGCTGACGATGCCCGAGGTATGGGTCAGCAGGTGCTCGATGGTGATCTTCTTGCCCTGGGTCGGGTAGTCCGGCAGGTACTTGCTGATCTCGTCCTCGACCGACAGCTTGCCTTCATCGGCCAGCATCAGGATGCCGGTGGCTGTGAACTGCTTGGTCATCGAGCCGATGCGCATGGCCATCTCGGGCGCCATCTTCACACCCTTGGTAGTGTCGGCCATGCCGTAGGCACGGCGCAATACGGTCTGGCCGTCCTTGACGACCAGGACGATGCCGCCCGGCGCCTCGGCCGGGAAGTAAGGGGCGATGGTCGCGTGGAGGCGGAAGGACAGGTCCTCGAGGGCGCGCTTGCTGAGCGGCTTGTCCTGGACGGTATCGAAGGCAAACGCGGCCTGCGGCTGGCACAGGAGCAGCGCGGCGGCGCAGATGGCGGTACGGAGCATCATGATCGGCATTCCCTTGTTGTTATGGAGTGCCGTGACTGTATTTGCGGCCCCGATCAGCCGCAATCGCCAGCCGATAAGTGGTCGTTCGGATGGGTCAAGTGGTGGCTATCCGGGGGCGAACGGGGCGCTCCCAGGCGCGCGTCAAGGCAGCCGGGCGGCGAGGAACAGCCAGATCACGGTCATCAGGAGGATGCCGGTCACGGTCACGCAGGAGCCGGTGAAGAACAGGGCCGACAGCATGGTGGCGGACAGCACCCTTTCGAACAGGAAGCCGAGCATGAAGTCGAAGGTGGCCAGCACCGACCAGCGCCGCATGTAGACCGGCAAGTAGCGGCTCATGCGCCGGTTATGTTCGCGCGCGGCATGGCGTTCATAGAGGTTGCGGGCGGCGCTGACGTCGCGGAACAGCCAGCCGAAGAAGAGGAAACGGTACAGGGTCTGGCCGAAGGGGGATTCAACCGCCTGTGTTTGCTGCTCGCGAGGTTCTGGAGGGAGTGCCATGGTCCGGCCCGACGATTCTCATGCTGGAATGAGGATACTAAGCCGGAATGGGACGCGCACCCGTGCGCTGGTTAACCGTGCGCGGCATTCGATGCTGCCAAACATTGCGGCAGAACAAGTGCCAATAAAAAAGGCAGCCCGAACATCCCCATCCCGGGGTCAGGTCCATCCCGGGGTCAGGTCTGACATTCGGACACGACCTCGACCGTGTGCGCAGTTACGAACAGCGGCAATGCAAGAACCAAGTGCGCGGCAAGGCTGAGCCTGTGTCCAAATGTCAGACCTGACCCCCATAAGTGCGCAAGAGTGCGCCCATGCTGGGCGCACATAAAAAAGGCAGCCCGAAGGCTGCCTCTTTGTACCGCAGACGCGGATGCTGCTTAGCGTCCTTTCGAACGCAGCTTCTGGATCGCCGCCAGCTGCGCGATCGCCGCGGCCATCTCGGCCTGGGCTTTCGCGTAGTCGATCTTCGATTCCTTGTTCAGCATCAGCTCTTCGGCCTGCTTCTTTGCTTCCAGTGCCTTCGCTTCGTCCAGGTCGCCACCGCGGATTGCGGTGTCGGCCAGCACGGTCACGCCATTCGGCTGCACTTCGAGGATACCGCCCGCGACGAAGACGAACTCTTCGCCGCCGCCGGCTACCTGGATCCGTACAGCACCTGGCCTGATGCGCGTGATCAGCGGGGTGTGCTTCGGGTAGATACCCAGCTCACCCGCTTCACCCGGCAGCGCGACGAATTCGGCCAGGCCGGAGAAGATCTGCTCTTCGGCCGAGACCACGTCCACTTGAATAGTGTTTGCCATGTCTGTCCTTCAGGTTAAGAGACTAGCTTAAGCAGCCAGCTTCTTGGCCTTCTCGATTGCTTCCTCGATGGTGCCGACCATGTAGAAGGCCTGCTCCGGCAGGTGGTCCAGTTCGCCCGATGCGATCATCTTGAAGCCCTTGATCGTGTCTTTCAGCGAAACGTACTTGCCCGGCGAGCCGGTGAACACTTCAGCGACGTGGAAAGGCTGCGACAGGAAACGCTGCATCTTACGTGCACGAGCGACGACCAGCTTGTCTTCCGGCGCCAGTTCGTCCATGCCCAGAATCGCGATGATGTCACGCAGTTCCTTGTAGCGCTGCAGGGTGCCCTGCACGGCGCGCGCGGTGTTGTAGTGCTCTTCACCGACGACCAGCGGGTCCAGCTGGCGCGAGGTCGAATCCAGCGGATCCACTGCCGGGTAGATACCCAGCGAAGCGATGTCACGCGACAGAACGACGGTCGAGTCCAGGTGGGCGAAGGTGGTTGCCGGCGACGGGTCGGTCAAGTCATCCGCAGGGACATACACGGCCTGGATCGAGGTGATCGAGCCGGTCTTGGTCGAGGTGATGCGCTCTTGCAGGCGGCCCATTTCTTCGGCCAGGGTCGGCTGGTAGCCCACTGCCGACGGCATACGGCCCAGCAGTGCCGACACTTCGGTACCGGCCAGGGTGTAGCGGTAGATGTTGTCGACGAAGAACAGAACGTCCTTGCCTTCATCACGGAAAGCTTCCGCCATGGTCAGGCCGGTCAGCGCGACGCGCAGACGGTTGCCCGGCGGTTCGTTCATCTGGCCGTAGACCATCGCCACTTTCGAGTTGGTCGGGTTTTCCAGGTCGACGACCTTGGCGTCCGCCATCTCGTGGTAGAAGTCGTTACCTTCACGGGTACGCTCACCCACACCGGCGAACACGGACAGACCCGAGTGCGCTTTTGCGATGTTGTTGATCAGTTCCATCATGTTGACGGTCTTGCCGACGCCGGCGCCGCCGAACAGGCCGACCTTACCGCCTTTGGCGAACGGGCAGACCAGGTCAATCACTTTAATGCCGGTTTCCAGCAGGTCGGTCGACGGCGACAGTTCGTCGTAGGCCGGCGCATCGCGGTGGATCGATGCCATGCGCTCGTGGCTGACCGGACCGCATTCGTCGATCGGGTTGCCCAGCACGTCCATGATGCGGCCCAGGGTCGGGGTGCCGACCGGGACCATGATCGGGTGGCCGGTGTTCTGGATGATCATGCCGCGGCGCAGGCCTTCCGAGCTGCCCAGTGCAATGGTACGGACCACGCCGTCGCCCAGCTGCTGCTGGACTTCCAGGGTCAGTTCCGAGCCTTCCATTTTCAGTGCGTCGTACACTTTCGGCATGGCGTTACGCGGGAATTCCACGTCAACCACTGCGCCGATACACTGAACGATTTTGCCATCAGCCATTTTCGTTCCTTCAGATATATAGTTAAATTCTTTTACTTGATCGATTAAACGGCTGCTGCGCCGGAAACGATCTCGGAGAGTTCTTTGGTAATCGCCGCCTGGCGGGTCTTGTTATAGACCAGCTTCAGGTCGCTGATGACACTGCCGGCGTTATCGCTCGCGGCCTTCATCGCGACCATGCGCGCCGACTGCTCGGACGCGAGGTTTTCTGCAACCGCCTGGTACACCAGCGCTTCCACGTAACGCACCAGCAGCTCGTCGATGACGACTTGCGCTTCCGGTTCGTAGATGTAGTCCCAGCTGATACCGCCGGCATCCTTTTCCAGGTGCTTCGCCGGCAGCGGCAACAGCTGCTCGACCATCGGCTCCTGCTTCATCGTGTTGATGAACTTGGTGTAGCACAGGTAGACAGCGTCGAGCGTGCCTTCCTGGTACGCGTCCAGCATCACTTTGACCGGGCCAATCAGCTTGTCCAGGTGCGGGGTGTCGCCGAGCTGGGTCGCTTGCGAAACGACTTTCATGCCCATGCGGTTCAAGAAGCCCAGGCCTTTGTTGCCAATCGCAACTGCCTCGACGGTATTACCTGCCTGCTCCTGCTCGCGCGCCTTCAGCGTCACCTGGCGCAGCACGTTGGTGTTCATGCCGCCGCACAGACCCTTGTCGGTCGTGACGACGATGAAACCCACTGCCTTCGCCTTCACGTGCTTGGCTTGCGCCATGAACGGGTGCGTGTATTCCGGGTTTGCGCCGGCCAGATTGGCGGTGATGGTACGAACCTTCTCACTGTAGGGACGGGCGGCGCGCATACGGTCCTGCGCTTTGCGCATTTTCGATGCGGCGACCATTTCCATCGCCTTGGTGATCTTCTTCGTATTCTCTACGCTCTTGATCTTGCCACGAATCTCTTTGCCTACTGCCATGAGTCCTTACTCCTTCCGCGCACCGGCGCCGTGCTCACACGACGCCGGCTTGACGATTAATATGCGCCGGATTTTTTGAAATCAGCAATGGCGGCGGCCAGCGCAGCTTCGCCGTCCTTGTCCAGTTGCTTGGTTTCGTCGATCTTCGACAGCAGGGCAGCGTGGCTCGACTTCAGGAAGTTGTGCAGACCGTGCTCGAACGGCAGCACTTTCTTGACTTCGATGTCGTCCAGGTAGCCTTTGTTGACGGCGAACAGCGATGCGGCCATCAGCGAGGTCGACAGCGGCGAGAACTGCGGCTGCTTCAGCAGTTCGGTCACGCGGGCACCGCGGTCCAGCTGCTTGCGGGTCGACTCGTCCAGGTCCGATGCGAACTGCGCGAACGCAGCCAGTTCACGGTACTGCGCCAAGTCGGTACGGATACCGCCCGACAGGCCCTTGATGACCTTGGTCTGGGCTGCACCACCGACGCGCGACACCGAGATACCGGCGTTGATCGCAGGACGGATACCGGCGTTGAACAGCGAGGTCTCCAGGAAGATCTGGCCGTCGGTAATCGAAATCACGTTGGTCGGAACGAAGGCCGAGACGTCGCCTGCCTGGGTTTCGATGATCGGCAGTGCGGTCAGCGAACCGGTCTTGCCGGTGACGGCGCCGTTGGTGAACTTCTCGACGTAGTCGGCGTTCACGCGTGCTGCGCGCTCGAGCAGACGGCTGTGCAGGTAGAACACGTCGCCTGGGTAAGCTTCGCGGCCCGGTGGGCGGCGCAGCAGCAGGGAAATCTGGCGGTAGGCAACTGCCTGCTTCGACAGGTCGTCGTACACGATCAGTGCGTCTTCGCCGCGGTCGCGGAAGTATTCGCCCATCGCGCAGCCCGAGTAGGCCGAGATGTACTGCATCGCTGCCGATTCCGAAGCGGAAGCGGCGACAACGATGGTGTACTCCATCGCGCCGTGCTGTTCCAGCGAGCGGACGATGTTCTTGATGGTCGATGCCTTCTGGCCGATTGCGACGTACACGCAGGTGACGCCCTGGCCCTTCTGGTTGATGATCGCATCCACCGCCACGGCCGACTTGCCGGTCTGGCGGTCGCCAATGATCAGCTCACGCTGGCCACGGCCGATCGGCACCATTGCGTCGATCGACTTGATGCCGGTCTGCATCGGCTGCGAGACGGATTCACGGGCGATGACGCCCGGAGCGATCTTTTCGATCGGTGCGGTCAGCTGTGCATTGACCGGACCCTTGCCGTCGATCGGCTGGCCCAGTGCGTTGACCACGCGGCCACGCAGTTCCGGACCGATCGGCACTTCCAGGATGCGGCCGGTGGTCTTGACGGTATCGCCTTCCGAGATGTGCTCGTAGGCACCCAGGATGACGGCGCCGACGGAGTCGCGCTCGAGGTTCATCGCCAGGCCGAAGGTGTTGCCAGGGAATTCCAGCATCTCGCCCTGCATCACGTCCGACAGACCATGGATGCGGCAGATACCGTCGGCGACGGAGATCACCGTGCCTTGATTGCGAACTTCAGCCGAACCTTCCAGACCCTGGATGCGGCTCTTGATCAGTTCGCTGATTTCAGAAGAATTAAGTTGCATGAGTGCTAACTCCAAATGTTTTTGATGCGTAGGGCAAGGGCGCTAGCGCCGGCGCGTGCTGCTAGATACGATTAGGACACCAGCGCAACATGCATCTGTTGCAGCTTGGCGCGTACCGAGGTATCGAGCACTTCGTCGCCGACGACCACGCGCACACCACCGATCAGCGAAGGATCCACTGTCACCGTTGGGTTCAGCTTGCGGCCAAATTTCTTTTCCAGCGTAGCGACCAACTGGGCCAGCTGGTCACCCGAGATCTCGAAGGCGCTGACGATGGCCGCATCGGCGGCACCTTCGTTGGCGTTCTTCAGTGCCGCGAACTGGGCGGCGATTTCGGGCAGCAGGTTGACGCGGCCGTTTTCGGCCAGCATCGCGATAAAGTTCTTCGCTTCAGCGTTCAGCGGCGACTTGACCAGGGACGCAATCGTGTCGGCCAGCTGGGCAGCGGTGACCTTCGGGTTGGCGGCGAAAGCCTGCACTTCCGGGTTGGCGCCGATCTGGCCCAACTCGGCAGTGACGGCCGACCAGGCGGCCATGTCGCCCGACTGGGCAACACGGAACAGCGCTTCGGCGTAAGGGCGGGCGACGGTTGCGAGTTCAGCCATGATCAGAGCTCGGTCGACAGTTTCGACAGCAGGTCGGCGTGGACCGCTGGGTTCACTTCACGCTTCAGGATCTGCTCGGCGCCTTGCACTGCCAGTGCGGCTACCTGGCCACGCAGTTCTTCGCGGGCACGGGTCACTTGCTGCTCGGCGTCGGCCTGTGCTGCAGCGACGATACGGGCGGCTTCTTCGGCGGCGGTTGCCTTGGCTGCGTCGATGATCTGGGCAGCACGCTTTTCAGCGTCGGTGATGCGCTTCTGGACTTCGTCACGGGCGCCGGCCAGTTCGGTCTGGACGCGCTTTTCAGCGGCAGCCAGGTCGGCCTTGCCACGGTCGGCTGCGGCCAGGCCATTCGCGATCCTCTCGGCGCGCTCGTCGAGCGCTTTCATCAGTGGCGGCCACACGAATTTCATCGTGAAGCCCGCCAGGATGAAGAAGACCACGAACTGGACAAACAAAGTTGCGTTCAAGTTCACGGTAAATTCCTTCTCACAAAAACGGATGCCGAACCAGGGACGGTTCGGCTCTTCAGATCAAGTCGTGCTTGATTAGCTGAACGGACGTGCGAAGACGAACAGCATGGCGATACCAACGCCGATCAGGAATGCCGCGTCGATCAGACCAGCCAGCAGGAACATCTTGGTCTGCAGGGTGTTCATCAGTTCTGGCTGACGTGCAGAAGCTTCCAGGTATTTACCGCCCATGATTGCGATACCGATGCAAGCACCGATGGCGCCCAGGCCGATGATCAAACCGCAAGCCAGTGCAACAAAAGAAAGGTCAGTCATGTGTAACTCCAAAAGTTAATTTAAAAACTAGATTAAAAACTACAACTTCTTTACAACCACTATCTGTTCGATGCTTGCGGCGCCGATCAGTGGCCTTCATGGGCCTGACCGATATACACCAGCGTCAGCATCATGAAGATGAATGCCTGCAGGAACACGATCAGGATGTGGAAGATCGCCCAGATCGAACCCGCGATGATGTGACCGATCACACCAAATGCGGTGGCCATGGAGCCGAGCAGAGCAATCAAGAGGAACAGCAGCTCACCGGCGTACATGTTGCCGAACAGTCGCATACCCAGCGACACGGTTTTTGCTGCATATTCGATGATGTTCAGGAGCAGGTTGAACGGCGCCATCCAGATGCCGAACGGGGCTGCGAACAGTTCATGGATGAAGCCACCCAGGCCCTTGATCTTGACGCTGTAGTACAGCATCAGGGCCAGTACGCCCAGCGAGATGCCCAGGGTGCCGTTCAGGTCGGCGGTCGGGACCACGCGGTGGTACGGGAAGATGTTTTCGACGCCCAGCAGGCCGAACAGGCCGGCGAACATGTCGACCGGCAGGAAGTCCAGCGAGTTCATGATGGCGACCCAGACGAACACGGTCAGCGCCAGCGGCGCGATGAAGCTGCGGTCACCGTGCACGATCGACTTCGACTGGTCTTCGACCATCTCGACCAGCATCTCGACTGCGGCCTGGAAGCGGCCCGGCACGCCCGAGGTGGCTTTACGCGCAGCCGCCCACATGAACAGGCAGCCGATCAGGCCGGCAGTGATCGACCAGAAGATCGTGTCCATGTTGAAGACACTGAAATCGACCACGAAGTCCTGGTGCTTGTTCGACAGGTGACCCAGGTGGTGGGTGATGTATTCTGATGGGGTGGGCGCGTGTGCTGCGCCTTCTACGGTTGGAGTCGCCATTGTCAGTGCCTAAATAATAAGATGATGTAACTCTTCAGCGCCACGATGAAGCCGGCGACCAGTGCCAGCCAGTTCAGGTCGTGGTACAGCTTCGCGACCGCGAACAGAAGCGCGACCGTCAGTGCAATCTTTACAAATTCCCAGATGAAGAATGTTGCAGGACTGGCGCCTCCGGCCCGTTGGGCGTTGGCGAACAGCCGTACTGCCATGATGCCGTTGGGCACAACACAACACAAACCGCCCAGTACTGCTGAAAACATCGCAGACCATCCCCCCAGCAGTGCGGCGATCAGGCCGACGACTACTGTTGCAATCAATTGCAGGGAGACGATACGCAGCATATTGTTCTGGTTTCTCGCCGCGCGATCGGACAGTTACGATGTGGTAATTACATGAATCAGCGGGATTATAAGTGGTTATACGGACGCGAGTCAAACGATTCCGCGCTTATAACTGCCGCGTAAAGATGTGATGGGAGCAACAGTGGGATTGCCGAAATCCCTATATTTTCAGTAACTTAACCCTTGCGCGGGGGAACCGGAGCGTGGCATGCATACGTCATCTGCCCACCCTCCGGCAAGACACAATTCAGGCGCGCAGACGGGCCAGAACGCCGTCGAGAATGTCGAGGTCGGCGAAGTCGATGATTAGCTGTCCCTTGCCTTTCGCACCCATCTTGAACATCACCGGCGTCGCCAGCTTGTCCGACAATTCCTCTTCCAGGCGCACGATGTCGCCCGGCTTGTCCTTGGCGCGCGCCGGCGTTGCCGGACCGGATTGTTCCTCGAGGGCACGGGCAACCAGCTTTTCGGTCTCGCGTACCGACAGGCGCTTGGCAATCACCTGGTTGGCCAGGGTGATCTGGTGCGCGCTGTCGACCGCCAGCAAGGCGCGGGCGTGGCCCATGTCGATGTCGCCGGCCATCAGCATGGTCTGCACGGGCTGGGCCAGGTTGATCAGGCGCAGCAAATTCGACACCGCACTGCGCGAACGGCCGACGGCCGCAGCCGCCTGCTCATGGGTAAAGCTGAAGTCGTTGATCAGGCGCTGGATGCCCTGCGCCTCTTCGAGCGGGTTCAGGTCTTCGCGCTGGATGTTCTCGATCAGGGCCATGGCGGCGGCCGACTGGTCGTCGACGTCGCGCACCAGCACCGGGATCTCTTCCAGCCCGGCCATCTGGGCTGCACGGAAGCGGCGCTCGCCTGCGATGATCTCGTAGGGCACGTTGGCGCCCTCCCCCAGCGGACGCACCAGCACCGGCTGCATGATGCCCTGGGTCTTGATCGAGGCGGCCAGCTCGCTGAGCGAGGTTTCGTCCATGCGGGTGCGCGGCTGGTACTTGCCGGCCTGGATCTGGTCGATCTTCAGGGACGAGGGGGCTTTCGCCGGGGCCGGCTGGCTGTCGCCGCCGAGCAGCGCGTCGAGACCGCGTCCGAGACCCTTGAGTTTTTTGGTTGCCATTTCTGTGTCAGCTCTCTGTGATTACATTGTCTTGATACGTTCGACCATTTCCGCGCCGAAGGCGATGTACGCCTGCGCGCCCTTCGAGGACGGATCGAACACCACGCCGGGCATGCCATAGGACGGCGCCTCGGCCAGGCGCACGTTGCGCGGGATGATGGTCTTGAACACCTTGTCGCCGAAATGCTGTTCGAGCTGGCTCGACACCTGCTGCGAGAGCGTCATGCGCGGATCGAACATCACGCGCAGCAGGCCGATGATGCGCAGGTCGGTGTTCAGGTTGGCGTGCACCTTCTTGATCGTGTTGACCAGGTCGGACAGGCCCTCGAGTGCGTAGTACTCGCACTGCATCGGGATGATCACCCCATGCGCCGAGCACAGGCCGTTCAGGGTCAGCAGCGACAGGGCCGGCGGGCAGTCGATCAGGATGAAGTCATAGTCCTTGTCCACAGCCTCCAGCGCATCCTTCAGGCGGCGCTCGCGGTTCTCCAGCGCCACCATCTCCACTTCGGCGCCGGCCAGTTCGCGGTTGGCGGGCAGGACATCGAAGCGCCCCGACTCGGAACGCAGGCGCGCGCTGGCCACGTCGGCTTCACCCAGCAGCACCTGGTAGATCGATGCTTCGAGCGAGGCCTTGTTGATGCCCGCCCCCATGGTGGCATTGCCCTGCGGGTCGAGGTCGACCAGCAGCACGCGCTGGTCCAGCTTCGCCAGGCCGGCCGACAGGTTGACGGTGGTGGTGGTCTTGCCGACCCCGCCCTTCTGGTTCGCTACGCAAAAAATCTTCGCCATCTATTCTTATCCGTTGGAGGGGACAACAAGACGCTATACCGTTCATATCGTACAAACCATTTTAACGGTTCATACTTTATAAACGATATAAACTATTTATACGGTTTATTCTGTTTACGCAGATCGCTCGACGAAAACCAGGTGACGCTCCGCGCCCAGCCTTGGAACCTGCAGGGGCTGTAAACCCGTCACTTTCCACTCTGCCGGCACCCGCTCCTGCTCTTCAGCCGGCGCCGTGCCTTTCAGGGCGATGAATTTTCCGCCCTCGGCCAGCAGGTGCCCCGACCACTCCAGGAAATCGCTCAAATCCGCGAAAGCACGCGAGGTGATGACGTCGAATTTGTCGCTCACCTCCAATTCCTGCACCTTCATCGTGTACACGCTGACGTTGGAAAGTTCGAGCTCGGCTTTTACCTGCTTGAGGAAGGCGGTTTTCTTGTGCACGGTGTCGATCATCGACACTTTCATGTCCGGGCGGCTGATCGCCAGCACGATGCCGGGCAAACCGCCCCCTGCCCCGACGTCCAGCACATTGCGCGCTTGCGCAAAGGCCGGCACCGCGGCAAGCGAATCGAGCAGGTGGTGGGTCACCATCTGCATCGGGTCACGCAAGGAGGTCAGGTTGTAGACGCTGTTCCATTTGTTCATCAGCGCCAGGTAATCCAGCAGCTTTTCCTGCTGGGCCGGCGTCAAATCAAGGTGAACTGCGAGCTTCATCTCGCTAATGCCATCGGCAAGCACTTGCGCCAGGGCGGCGCGGTCGAAATACTTCATTCAGCCGCCTCCGCGGTGGTGTTGCTGGTAAAGCCCTTTGCACCGCGTTTTTTGAGGTGCACCAGCAGCAGCGAGATCGCCGCCGGGGTCACGCCCGAGATGCGCGAGGCCTGGCCCAGGGTCTCCGGACGCTGCTTGTCGAGCTTCTGGCGCACTTCGATCGACAGTGCGGCGATCTCCAGGTAGTTCAGGTTCTCGGGCAGCTTCAGGTTTTCGTAGTGCTCATGACGCTCCACTTCGCGGGTCTGGCGGTCGATGTAGCCGGCGTATTTCAGCTGGATTTCGACCTGTTCCTTGACCGCCGGATCTTCCACACCCGGGCCGCCCAGGGGCTGGCCTTCGATGCCCGTCATGCTGACCAGGGTGTCGTACTGCACGCCCGGGCGGCGCAGCAGGTCGGCGAGGTTGTACTCGCGCTCGATCGCCTGCCCCACCACGCGCTCCGATTCGGCGGCGGCCAGGATGCGCGGGTTGACCCAGGTCGAGCGCAGGCGCTCGAGTTCGCGGGCCACCGATTCGCGCTTGGTTTCAAAGGCGGCCCACTGGGCGTCGCCAACGATGCCGAGCTGGCGGCCGATCTCGGTCAGGCGCATGTCCGCGTTGTCCTCGCGCAGCGACAGGCGGTACTCGGCGCGGCTGGTGAACATGCGGTAGGGTTCGGCCACGCCCTGAGTGGTCAGGTCGTCGACCAGCACGCCGAGGTAGGCTTCCGAACGGCCCGGGGTCCAGGCTTCCTTGCCCTGGGTCTGCAGCGCGGCGTTCAGGCCGGCGAGCAGGCCCTGGGCCGCCGCTTCTTCGTAGCCGGTGGTGCCGTTGATCTGGCCGGCGAAGAACAGGCCCTGGATCGCCTTGGTTTCCAGCGAGGCCTTCAGTCCGCGCGGATCGTAGTAGTCGTATTCGATGGCATAGCCCGGACGCAGGATGAAGGCGTTCTCCATGCCGCGCATCGAGCGCACCAGGTCCAGCTGCACGTCGAACGGCAGGCTGGTCGAGATTCCGTTCGGGTAGAACTCGTTGGTCGTCAGGCCCTCCGGCTCGAGGAAGATCTGGTGCGACTCTTTCGAGGCGAAACGGTGGATCTTGTCTTCGATCGACGGGCAGTAACGCGGGCCCACGCCTTCGATGACGCCGGTGTACATCGGGCTGCGGTCGAGGCCGTTGCGGATGATCTCGTGGGTCTTTTCATTGGTGTGCGTCACCCAGCACGGCACCTGGCGCGGGTGCATGGCGGCATTGCCCATGACCGAGAACACCGGCACCGGATCGAGGTCGCCCGGCTGTTCGGCCAGCACCGAGAAGTCGATGCTGCGGCCGTCGATACGCGGCGGCGTACCGGTTTTCAGGCGGCCCTGGGGCAGCTTGAGTTCCTTCAGGCGGCTCGACAGCGACACGGCCGGCGGGTCGCCGGCACGGCCACCCGAGTAGTTCTGCAGGCCGACGTGGATCTTCCCGTCGAGGAAAGTGCCGGCCGTCAGCACCACGGCGCGGGCGCGGAACTTCAGCCCGACCTGGGTCACGGCGCCGACGACGCGCTCGCCTTCCAGCATCAGGTCTTCCACGGCTTGCTGGAACAGCCACAGGTTCGGCTGGTTTTCCAGGCGCGAGCGGATCGCCGCCTTGTACAGGACGCGGTCGGCCTGGGCGCGGGTAGCGCGCACGGCCGGGCCCTTGGACGAATTCAGGATGCGGAACTGGATGCCCGCCTCGTCCGTGGCGATGGCCATGGCGCCGCCGAGTGCATCGACTTCCTTGACGAGATGGCCCTTGCCGATGCCGCCAATCGATGGGTTGCAAGACATCGCACCCAGGGTTTCGATGTTGTGGGTCAGCAGCAGAGTCTTTTGACCGGTGCGTGCGGACGCGAGCGCGGCCTCGGTACCGGCATGGCCGCCGCCGACGACGATGACGTCGAATTCAGTAGGAAATAGCATGATGGAGAGTAAGGCGAGGAGTCTAATGCGCGATTATAGATTCTTTTTTCTTGCAGAAGCTTTTGGGGGGCTGAAAACGACAGATTTTGTTCCACGTGGAACAAAAAAAGAAAAGCCGGGCGAACCCGGCTTTTTCTGTTTCACGTGGAACAATCACCACCCGATCTTGGTGAAGGCATCGTAGGCGGTTTTCAGGATCAGTCCGGAGACCACGACAAGGAAGAGTTTGCGGACAAACCCGCTGCCGTGTTTTAGCGCCAGCCTGGTGCCGATCAGGGAACCGGCCACCTGACACACGGCCATCATCAAGCCCAGCTGCCACAACAAATGACCGCTGTAGCCAAACCACAGCAAGGCCGAGAAGTTACAGGCGACGTTGACGATCTTGGCCGCCGCTGACGCGCTCAGGAAATCGAAGCCGAAGAAGCGCACGAACAGGAAGATCAGGAAGCTGCCCGTACCCGGACCAAAGAAGCCATCATAAAAACCAATCGCGGCGCCGATGCCGATGGCCCAGTAACGCTCGGCCAGTCCGCTGTGCACCGGCGCATGGACCGAGCCCAGATCCTTCTTCTTGAAGGTGTAGACCGCGACAGCGACCAGGATGATCGGCAGCAGCGTACGTACAAAGTCAGCCGGCACCCGCGTGACCGTCCAGGCACCGGCGAAGGACAATGCGAAGGCCGCCAGCGCTGCCGGTGCCGCAGTGCTCCACGCCACCCTCACCCGGCGTGCGTAGTTCACCGCCGCGGCACTGGTGCCGAAGATACTGGCGAACTTGTTCGTCCCCAGCAGGGTTGCCGGCACCTCTTTGGGGAGTACGGAGAAGATCGCGGGAATCTGGATCAGGCCGCCGCCACCGACGACGGCATCGACCAGGCCGGCGGTGAAGGCAGCAGCGCCTAGCCAAGCAAAATCAATCATGGAAAATGTAAAGGAAAGCAGAGGCTGCATTGTACGGCAGTCGATTCCTTCGAGCATGATGGGGTAAGCTTGTACGATAAGAACACACACGGAGACCTGCCATGACCGCCTTTGCCTTCAGCACGGTTGCGAACATCCTGTCCGAACCAGGCGTGACCCAGCGCCTCGGCGACATCATCGCGGAACGCTTCCCCGGCACCCGCCGCCCCTTCATCGTGACCGATGCCGGCTTCCTGCGCACCGGCCTGCTCACGCTTCCGACGCTTAGCCTGGAACAGGCTGGCATGCTGCCCGCGCACTTTTCCGGCGTCATCGCCGACCCGCCGGAAGCGGTCGTGCTGGACGCCGTCGACAGCGCGCGCCGCCATGAAGCCGACCTCGTCATCGGTTTCGGCGGCGGCAGTTCGATGGACGTGGCGAAACTGGTGGCGGTGCTGGCCGGGTCGGCGCAGGCCATCGGCGAGATCTACGGAATCGGCAAGGTCAGCGGAAAACGGCTGCCGCTGGTGCAGGTGCCGACCACCGCCGGCACCGGATCCGAGGTGACCAACATCGCGATCGTGACCACCGGCGCGACCACCAAGACCGGCGTCGTCGCGCCCCAGCTCTACGCCGATTTGGCCGTGCTCGATGCGGCATTGACCCTGGGCTTGCCGCCGCCGGTCACCGCAGCCACCGGGATCGACGCGATGGTGCATGCCATCGAAGCCTATACCAGCAAGCACAAGAAGAATCCGCTGTCGGACGCACTGGCGCGCGAAGCCTTGTCCTTGCTGGGACGCAACCTGCTGCCGGCCTGCGAGCAGGGCGACCGGCTCAAGGTGCGGCAGGCCATGCTGCTCGGCGCCTGCCTTGCCGGACAGGCCTTCTCGAATGCGCCGGTAGCAGCCGTCCATGCGCTGGCTTACCCGATCGGCGGCATCTTCCATGTGCCGCATGGACTGTCGAACTCCCTGGTCCTGCCGCATGTCCTGCGTTTCAATCTGCCGCAGGCGGCTCACCTGTATGCGGAACTGGCCGGCGTGATCGTCCCGCACGCCAGCGGCAGCGAGGAAGCGCGGGCGGAGGCGCTCATTGTTGCGATGCAACAAACAGCCAAGATGACGGGAATCGAAACGAGCTTGCGCCAGGTGGGCATCACGGAAAACGACCTCGACCGCCTGGCCAACGATGCCATGCTCCAGACCCGGCTGCTCGGCAACAACCCGCGCGAACTCAGCCGCGATGATGCGCGCGCGATCTACGCCGCGGCCTTATGAGGTCTTGAGGAAGTCCAGCAGCAGGGCATTGAGGCGCTCGGTGGCCGACAGCTGCATCCAGTGCCCCACCCCGCTCAGCCGCTCGTAGCGGAAGCCGGCGCGGCAGTGGTGCAGCGAATCGAGCATCTGCTTTTCGCCGAGGGCCGGATCACGGTCGCTCCAGACGCCCATCACCGGCACTTCGACCGGACACCAGTGGTGCGGGCGGCCGAGCTTGAGGTTGGCGCGGTAATAGTTCAGGGCCGCCGTCAGGCGCCCTTCCGGCTCCAGCGCCGCACGCGAGATCGCCAGCTGTTCCGGACGGCGCGTCATCTGGCGCAGGAAGAACCAGTCATTGGCCCGGATCGCATGTTCGGCCACCACCGGCATCAGGAAACCGAGGATGTACCAGAAGCGCATCTGCTGGGTGGCGCCGGCGTTGGCAATGGCCGCCGGATGGCCGGTGGACAGGGCGGCGAAACGCTCGAAGCGCTGGGGCGCATTCATGCACAGCTGCCAGCCGACCAGGCCGCCCCAGTCGTGCCCGACCAGCGAGGCCTTCTCAAGGCCGAGCTGGTCCATCAGGCCGAGGATGTCGGCGCACAGGAATTCGATGGCATAGGCGCCGACGCCGGGCGGCGCATCGGTCTTGCCGTAACCGCGCATGTCCGGCGCGATGACGCGGTAGCCGTTCGCGGCCAATACCGGGATCTGGTGGCGCCAGATCTCATGGGTATCGGGAAAACCGTGCATCAGGATGACGGCCGGGCCGCTGCCTGCGCTGACGTAATGCATGCGCAGGCCGTGTACGTCGATGGTGTGGGATTCCAGGTTCAAGTTCGCTCCGCTTGCCCGGTGCGGCCACGCGCGAGCAGCGCACCGATCTCCCCCACGATACCACGCCGGAACAAGAGAACGCAGACAATAAAGATCAGCCCCGTCACCATGCCGACCGACTCGCCGAGCGTCCCGAACCATTCGATGCCGGAGCGCTCCGCCAGCCAGGCGCCCAAGTCGCCCAGCTTGTTCTCCAGGGCAATGACCAGGAAGGCGCCCAGGATCGGCCCGGCCATCGTTCCCATGCCGCCTACGAGGGTCATCAAGACCACGAGGCCCGACATGGTCCAGTGGACGTCGGTCAGCGTCTCGAAGCCCAGCACGACCGTTTTGGTGGCTCCTGCGAGCCCTGCCAGGGCTGCGGACAGCACAAAGGCCAGCAGCTTGTAGCGGTCGACCTCGTAGCCCAGGGACACGGCGCGCGGCTCGTTCTCCTTGATGGCCTTGAGCACCTGACCGAAGGGCGAATGGACGATGCGCACGATCAGCAGAAAGCCGGCGGCGGCGATCGCCAGCACCAGGTAGTACATGCTCAGGTCGTTCGACAGGTCCAGCAGGCCGAACAACTGCCCGCGCGGCACGCCCTGCAAGCCATCCTCGCCATGCGTAAAGGGCGCGCGCAGCGCCGCGAAGTACACCATTTGCGCCAGCGCCAGGGTGATCATCGAAAAATAGATGCCCTGACGGCGGATCGCCAGGGCGCCGATCACCAGGCCCAGCACACTGGATGCGGCCACGCCCAGCACGATGCCGAGCCCGGTCGGCAGCCCGCTGACCGCCAGCAAATGGCCGGTCACATAGCCGGCGCTGCCGAAAAAAGCGGCATGGCCGAAGGACAGCAGCCCGGTGAAGCCGATCAGGAGGTTGAAGGCGCAGGCGAACAGGGCGAAGCACAGCAGCTTCATCAGGAACACCGGATAGGCGAAGAAGGGCGCGGCCAGGAACAGCGCCAGCGCGAGGAGATAGCCGAGCTTCCTGTTCATCGTGTCTCCTTGCCGAACAGCCCGGCCGGCCGCAGCAGCAGGACGATCACCATCACCACGAACACCACCACTTCCGATCCTTCCGCATAGAACACGCGGGTCAGGCCTTCGATCACGCCCAGGGCCAGGCCGGTGAGGATAGAACCGAGGATCGAGCCCATGCCGCCGATCACGACCACCGCGAACACGACGATGATCAGGTTCGAGCCCATCAGCGGCGTGACGTTGATGACGGGCGCCGCCAGCACGCCGGCAAAGCCCGCCAGCGCCACGCCGAAGCCGTAGGTCAGCGTGACCATCAGCGGCACGTTGATGCCGAAGGCCTCGACCAGCTTCGGGTTCTCGGTGCCGGCGCGCAGGTAGGCGCCGAGCCGGGTCTTCTCGATCACGAACCAGGTCGACAGGCAGACGACCAGGGAGGCGACCACGACCCAGGCGCGATAGTTAGGCAGGATCATGAAACCGAGGTCGGTGGCCCCTTGTAGCTGTTCCGGCACGTCCAGGGTCTGGCCGGAGACGCCGAAGAAGGAGCGGAACACCCCTTCCAGCAGCAGCGTGATGCCGAAGGTCAGCAGCAGGCCATACAGGTGATCGAGCTGGTAGAGCCAGCGCAGCATGGAGCGCTCGACCAGGATGCCGAACAGGCCGACCAGCAGCGGCGCCAGCAGGAGCATCATCCAGTAGTTCAGGCCGAAACTGGTGACGCCGATGTAGGCGGCAAAGGCACCCATCATGTACAGGGCGCCGTGGGAAAAGTTGATGACGTTGAGCAGGCCGAAAATGACGGCCAGGCCCAGCGAGAGCATGGCGTAGAAGGAGCCGTTGACCAGGCCGAGCAGGAGCTGGCTCAGCAGGGCTTGGTGGGGGATGCCGAAGATGTCCATGTACTCGTTCGGTTAGTGCGCGGGACGAGGTGACGCGATAAGGCGTTACATCAGTCCCGCTGCCTATGAACGTCGTTCCGGCGAAGGCCGGAACCCAATTTTTGCGTGCGCACCGACTGCGGTACGAACTTGGATCCCGGCCTTCGCCGGGATGACGGCTCTACTGTTAGCAGTGCAATCAAACTGCAGCAGCGGCGCTTACTTCCACAACGCGCATTTGGTTTCGGCCTTCTTCGTATAGGCCTGCTCGCCCGGGATGGTGGCGACCACCTTGTAGTAATCCCAGGCGCCCTTCGATTCCTTGGGCGACTTCACCTGCATCAGGTACATGTCGTAGACCATGCGGCCGTCCGGGCGGATCGTGCCGTTTTTCGCGAACATGTCGTTGACCGGGGTCTTCTTCAGCTGCGCCATCACCTTGTCGGCATTGTCGGTGCCGGTGGCTTTCACGGCGTTCAGGAACTGCATCGTGGCCGAATAGTCGCCCGCCTGCAGCATCGAAGGCTGCTTCTTCATCTTGGCGAAATAGCGCTTGGCCCAGGCGCGGCTTTCCGGGGTGCGGTCCCAGTACCAGCCGTCGGTGAAGTACATGCCCTGGGTCGTGTTCAGGCCCAGGGTGTGCACGTCGTTGATGAACACCAGCAGGCCGGCCACCTTCATCTTCTTGGTCAGGCCGAATTCGTTGGCCGCCTTCACCGCATTGATCAGGTCGCCGCCGGCATTGGCCATGCCCAGCACCTGTGCCTTGGACGACTGCGCCTGCAGCAGGAAGGACGAGAAATCGGACGCCGACAAGGGGTGCTTGACGCTGCCCACCACGGTGCCGCCGCCGGCCTTGACGACGTCCGCGGTATCCTTCTCGAGCGAATGGCCGAAGGCGTAGTCGGCGGTCAGGAAGTACCAGGACTTGCCGCCCTGCTTCAGCATGGTCGCGCCGGTGCCGCGCGCCAGCGCCACGGTGTCGTAGGCGTAGTGGACGGTGTAGGGCGTGCACTGCTCGTTGGTCAGCTGCGCGGTGCCGGAACCGATTGCAATGAACACTTTTTTCTTTTCCGCGGCGACCTTGGCCATCGCCAGGCTGGCGCCGGAATTCGTACCGCCGATGAGCAGGTCGACGCCCTGCTGGTCGAACCATTCGCGTGCCTTCGAGGCGGCGATGTCCGGCTTGTTCTGGTGATCCGCCACGACCAGCTGGATCTTCTTGCCGTTGATCGCGCCGCCCATGTCGGCGATCGCCATGCGGATCGCTTCCGCGCCGCCATTGCCGTCGACGTCGGAATAGACGCCGGACAGGTCGGTGATGAAGCCGATCTTGATGACCTCGCCCGAGATTTGCGCCTGGGCGGGCATGGACAGGCCGAAGGCGGTGGCGGCAGCGAGGGCGATGGCGGTGCGTTTCATGGTGTCTCCCTTATGTGTGCGGGTTATTCACAGGTGTTCAGACGCCGAGCAGCTCGGTCAGCAGCGGCATCCTGCTGTCCAGTTCCGCGGCAGCGATGGATTCGACGACCCGGCCGTGCTCGACCACATAGAAGCGGTCCGCGAGCGGCGCGGCAAAGCGGAAATTCTGTTCGACCATGACGATCGTGTAGCCCTTGGCCTTGAGGGTCGTGATGGTGCGCGCCAGGCTCTGCACGATGACCGGCGCCAGGCCTTCGGAAATCTCGTCCAGCAGCAGCAGGCGCGCGCCGGTGCGCAGGATGCGCGCGACCGCCAGCATCTGCTGTTCGCCGCCCGACAGGCGCGTGCCCTGGCTGTGCCGGCGCTCGTAGAGGTTGGGGAACATCGCGTAGATCTCGTCCACGCTCATGCCCGCCTCTGCCCCCTTCAGTTGCGGCGGCAGCAGCAGGTTTTCCTCGGCCGACAGCGAAGCGAAGATGCCGCGCTCTTCCGGGCAATAGCCGATGCCGAGGTGGGCGATCCGGTGCGTCGGCAGGCCGATCGCCTCGACACCGTTCACCCGGATCGAGCCGCTGCGGCGGCCGGTCAGGCCCATGATGGCGCGCAGCAGCGTGGTCCGGCCGGCGCCGTTGCGGCCCAGCAGGGTCACGACTTCGCCCGGCGCCACGTCCAGGCCGATGCCATGCAGGATGTGCGATTCGCCGTACCAGGCGTGCAGGTCTTTGATCTCGAGCGCCGCCGTCATGCCTGTGCTCCGCCCAGCTGGCCGTCGGCCGTGCCCATATAGGCTTCCATCACCAGCGGATTGCGCGACACCTCGGCGTAGCTGCCTTCGGCCAGCACGGCGCCGCGCTGCAGCACCGAGATGCGGTCGCAGATGCCCGCCACCACCTTCATGTTGTGCTCGACCATGAGGATGGTGCGGCCCGCCGCGACCTTTTTGATGAGCTCGGTCACCCTGTGGACATCTTCGTGGCCCATGCCCTGGGTCGGCTCGTCCAGCAGCATCAGTTCCGGCTCCATTGCCAGCGTGGTGGCGATTTCCAGGGCACGCTTGCGGCCGTAGGGCAGGTCGGCCGTCATGGTGTCGGCGAAGCTTTCCAGGCCGACCTCGGCCAGCAGGCTTAGTGCGCGTTCGTTCAGGCTGTCCAGGGAACGGCTGCTGCGCCAGAAGTGGAAGCTGGTGCCGAGCCGGCGCTGCAGGCCGATGCGCACGTTCTCGCGCACCGTCATGTGCGGGAAGACGGCGGAAATCTGGAAGGAACGGATGATGCCCATGCGGGCGATCTGGGCCGGCCGGGCGGCGGTGATGTCGCGGCCGTTGAAGAGGATCCGGCCCGCGCTCGGCGCCAGGAATTTCGTGAGCAGGTTGAAGCAGGTAGTCTTGCCGGCGCCGTTGGGGCCGATCAGGGCGTGGATGTGGCCGCGTTCGACCTGGAGGTTGACCTCACTGACTGCCGTGAATCCCTTGAACTCCTTGGTGAGCGCCTTCGTCTCCAGGATGACATCCGCCATTGACTCTCCAACACCGGGTGCTGCGATCGACAGAACGATAAGGACTACTTGCCAGATAATACATACAAGCGGAGGCCGTCACAATACGGCTGGGCTAATGTGCGCGGTGAGGATGTCCTGCGCAGCCTTCTCCGCAATCATGATGGTCGGCGAATTGGTATTTCCCGAAGTAATGAAAGGCATGATCGAGGCGTCGACGACCCGCAGTTTTGCGATGCCGTGCACGCGCAGGCGGCCGTCGACCACGGCCAGCGGATCGTCTTTCCGCCCCATGCGGCAGGTGCCGACCGGATGGAAAATCGTGGTGCCGACCAGCCCTGCCGCCTGGGCCAGTTCTTCCTCGCTCTGGTATTGCGGACCAGGCATGAACTCTTCAGGCCGGTACTTCGCCAATGCCGGCGCGGCCACGATGCGGCGCGTCAGCGCCAGCGCCGCGGCGGCGGTTTTCCGGTCAGCCTCGGTGCTCAGGTAGTTCGGCGTGATCTTCGGCGCCGCGTAACTGTCGCCGGAGGCGAGGCGCACCTGCCCGCGCGAAGTTGGCTGCAGGTTGCAGACGCTGGCCGTGAAGGCCGGGAAGCGGTGCAGCGGATCGCCGAACTTGTCCAACGAAAGAGGCTGGACGTGGTACTGCAGGTTCGGTGCGGCCAGTTCCGGCGCAGACCTGGCGAAGCCGCCGAGCTGGGATGGCGCCATCGACATCGGCCCGCTCTGGAACAAGGCGTATTCGAGGCCGATCAGGGTCTTGCCGAACCAGTTGGTGGCGCGCGTGTTCAGGGTCGGCACGCCCCGCACCTTGAAGATCATCCGCAGCTGCAGGTGGTCCTGCAGATTGCCGCCGACCCCGGGCAGCTCCACTACCGGGGCGATGCCGTGACGCTGGAGTTCTTCCGCCGCACCGATGCCGGACAGCTGCAGGATCTGCGGCGAGCCCACCGCCCCTGCCGCCAGCAGGGTTTCTCGGTGAGCTTTTGCCGTGTAGACGCGTCCGGCGCCTGTGAAGCGGATGCCGGTGCAGGCCTTGCCTTGTGGCGTATCCTCGAACAGCAGGCGCTCGACGTGACAGCCGGTCATGATCGTCAGGTTCGGCCGTTTCGCCGCCGGCTTCAGGAAGGCTTTCGCCGTATTCAGGCGGATGCCGCGCCGCTGGTTGACCTCGAAATACGCCGTTCCCTCGCCCAGGCCGGCATTCAGGTCAGCGATCTTCGGGATGCCGACCTCATGCGCCGCTTCACGGAAGGCATCCAGGATTTTCCAGGACAGGCGCTGCTTTTCCACGCGCCATTCGCCGCCCGCTCCATGCACCTCGCTCGCGCCCAGGTAGTGGTCTTCGCTACGCTTGAACAGCGGCAGCACCCCTTCCCAGCGCCAGGAATCGTCGCCCGATACCTCGGCCCATCGTGCGTAATCGGCAGGCTGGCCGCGCATGTAGATCATGCCGTTGATCGACGAACTGCCGCCCAGGACCTTGCCCCGCGGGTAGATCAGCGCCCGTCCGTTCAGGCCAGGATCGGCTTCGGTACGGAACAGCCAGTCCGTGCGCGGATTGCCGATGCAATGCAGGTAGCCGACCGGGATGTGGATCCACAGGTAATCGTCACGGCCGCCCGCTTCCACCAGCAGGACGTCGATATCGGGATTGCATGTCAGGCGGTTTGCCAGCACACAGCCGGACGTGCCGCCGCCGACGATGATGTAGTCGTACTCGCCGGCCGGTTCCAAGGCTAGCGTTCCCGAACGGCGCTGCAAAGCGAACGCAAGTCGCCTTTCGCGGGCCGGAACATGGACTGTCGAAACCGTGTATCGAGATTCACCAGCCCTCCGTTCGTCATTCGATGAGGCAAGCTTACCAGATCGTAAACGGAAGTCTAGGGCCCTCCTGTGGATAAGCCTATTGATATCCACAGGTCTGTTTTGTGCAGAACCGGGCAAATTTCAGATCCGCGAAATCTTGTCCAGTTTACCGACAGCCCCAACGCGTCAGTGCTGCACCGCCTTATACCTTCTGTAAGTCGATGATTTCTCAGGCCTAAAGTGCGTTTTCCACAAGCTGGGGCCTGCGTTAACCACTACTACTATCCTTATATACAAACTTTGCTTTGTAAACCTTGCAAAACTTTTTTCAATTTTTTTTTGTCCGCCGTCGCAGCAATCGCACAGCTTCAAGATGCTCTGCCTGCAAGCCCTGGCTTGGTCTCCATCCAGCCTTGACCAAAGGCACACCGCAACTCCTGACTGCAAAAACCCTCTCTTCTCGCACGGGTCTGTGGAAAACAGCTGGGATATCCACAGGATCGAATGTGTAGAACAGCTCAGTAAACCGACACGCAGGAATTCTGTCCAACTTTCCTACAGTTCAAAAACAAGTCTTGTACATGGCCTTAAAGCGACCGTAAACCATTGACGTTGTGGAGAAAACTCTTCTTATCCACAGGAACCTGCTCGTTTACTATTACTACCAGTTTGTATACAAACTTGTTTACTACAACAACAAAACTGACAACGCGAATCCGCCAGCAGTGCATCGACCCTGGACACTGCCTGTCATCAAAAACGGCTGAGCACTGTTTTGCCAAAAGCTGCCAGGCAGCACGCAAAACCGCTTTCTCGCTGATTTCTGCCAAGCCTGCTGTGGAAAAGTCGAGGTATATCCACAGGATCGGATGTGCAGAACGCAGCGTTTACCGCGCAAGCCAAAATCTGTCCACCTTTCGTTCAAGGCCCACACAAACTTTGTCCTGCCAGTAAAAAGCTCGCCAAGTATTTGATACTGTGGAGTAAACGCGAGTTATCAACAGAAAAAGCCGCGTTTACTATCTACTACCAGTTTGTATACAAACTTTAGTTAACTAATACCCTGAAGCTCTGCAGTGCTGGAAAAGCCAGGAAACGCGGTTTTTTCTGGCCTCACACCCGTAAGACAAGCAAAATGGACGCTCTAGCGTAGAAAACTCCCGCTTCATGAGCTCGATCAAACCGTGCACAAGCGTTGAACAAGCCGGCTGGTTGCAACTGCGCATGGCTTTATGGCCTGCAGATCCCGACGAACACTTGCCTGAAATGCAGGAACTGTGTGCACAACCCGGCCGTTATGCACAGTTCATCGCGTATTCCAGCGCTGGAGAGCCCCAGGGACTGGTCGAAGTGGCGCTGCGCAGCGATTACGTCAACGGAACGGAATCCTCGCCGGTCGGTTTCCTGGAAGGCTTGTATGTCGCTCCAGGCTTCCGCAGGCAGGGCATTGCCGTCCAGCTGGTCCGGGTTGCCGAACAATGGGCGAAAGAACAGGGTTGCAGCGAGATGGCATCGGATGCCTTGCTCGAGAATACGGCCAGCCATGCGATGCACCAGGCGCTCGGATTTAGCGAAACCGAGCGTGTGGTCTACTTCCGCAAGCCGCTGGTCTAGTAAAAAACACAAGAAAATCAAGGAAAAACATGCGTTTGGGGATCATCAGCGCGCTGGTCGAAGAACAGCTGGGGCTCGTGGAAGCCATCAGAGGGCCCTCCAGGCTCATCCATGGCAAGCGCGAGTACTGGGCAGGAACACTGTGGGAAATCGACGCTGTGTGCGTTCTGTCGCGAATTGGGAAGGTTGCGGCTGCCATGACGGCCACGACGCTTGTGGAAAAGTTCGGAGTTACCCACATCCTCTTCACCGGCGTGGCCGGTGCGGGGGATAAAACGGTCCAGGTAGGCGATATCGTGGTGGCCGAAGCCCTGGTCCAGCACGACATGGATGCCAGTCCGCTATTTCCCCGTTTCGAGGTGCCGCTGACCGGCCTGACGCACTTCCCGCCCGATCTGCAGCTGTCGATGCGCCTGTCGCGCGCTGCCCATGACTTCCTGGAGCTGGACTTCCTGGATGCGATCAGCGAAGGAGAGCGGCGTACATTCCGGCTGGCGCAACCGCGTGTGCACCGCGGCCTGGTGGCGAGCGGCGATCAGTTCATGACCGACCGCGCGCACCTGAACGGGCTCAACGCAGCCCTTCCCGGCCTCGTGGCGGTCGAAATGGAGGGTGCCGCGGTGGCCCAGGTGTGCCACGAGCTGGGCGTGCCCTGTGCGGTCATCCGCACCGTGTCCGACAACGCCAATGAAAACGCGGCCACCGATTTCATGCGTTTCGTGAAATCGGTGGCCGCGCAGTATGCCTTCCACATCACCCGGCGCGTATGCCGGGATCTACGGGAAGCGCCGCTTCAGCCGAGGAGCGATTCGGCCGGCACGTAGTTGTAGTTCAGATCGCGGGCCACGGCTTCATAAGTCACCTTGCCCTGGCAGACGTTCAGGCCATTACGCAGGTGGACGTCATCCGAGAGCGCCTGGCGCCAGCCCTTGGTGGCCAGCGCCACCGCGTGTCCGATGGTCGCGTTGTTCAGCGCGAAGGTCGAGGTGCGCGCCACTGCGCCCGGCATATTGGCCACGCAGTAGTGGATCACGCCATCGACCACGAAGGTCGGGTCGGCGTGGGTGGTCGCATGCGAAGTCTCGAAGCAGCCGCCCTGGTCGATCGCGACGTCCACCACCACCGCGCCTTTCTTCATGCGCGAGATCATGTCGCGGGTGACCAGCTTCGGCGCTGCGGCGCCCGGCACCAGCACGCCGCCGATCACCAAATCTGCCGACAGTACCGCTTCCTCGATCGCATGCGCGTTGGAGTAGAGCGTGGAGATGCGGTTGCCGAAGACGAGATCGAGCTGGCGCAGGCGGTCGACGTTCTTGTCGAGCACCGTGACGCGGGCGCCGGTGCCGACCGCCATCTGCAGCGCATTGGTGCCGACCACGCCCGCGCCGATGATCACCACGTGGCCCGCGGCGACGCCCGGAACGCCGCCCAGCAGCAGGCCCATGCCGCCCTTGGACTTTTCCAGGTGCGCGGCGCCGGCCTGGATCGCCATGCGGCCGGCCACTTCGCTCATCGGCGCCAGCAGCGGCAGGCCGCCGCCTGGGCCGGTGATGGTTTCGTAGGCGATGCAGACCGCGCCGGATTTCACCAGCGCGGCGGTTTGTTCAGGATCCGGCGCCAGGTGCAGATAGGTGTAGAGCACCTGCCCTTCGCGCAGCATCGCGCACTCTTGCGGCTGCGGTTCCTTGACCTTCACGATCATGTCGGCGCGCGCGAAGATTTCCTTCGCCGTGGCCACGATGCCGGCGCCGGCCGCCATGTACTGCTCGTCCGACAGCCCGATCTGCTCGCCGGCGCCTTGCTGCACGATGACTTCGTGTCCGCGTGACGTCAGTTCGCGCACCGAGGGCGGGGTCAGGCCGACGCGGTACTCGTGATTCTTGATCTCCTTAGGTACGCCAACAAGCATGTCTACCTCCATTTTTATAAGAATGTGACTTCTGCTACTACGCTACTCCTGTTGTAAAAAAAAGGGGAGCTTGCGCTCCCCGTGATGATTACACTCCCAAGGTCATGAGGCTTGCGTTGCCCCCAGCCGCCGTCGTGTTGACGCAGACGGCCCGCTCGGCCACCAGCCGCCACAGGGCGACCGGCTCCTGGGCCGTGGTGTCGACGATGCCCACGATGGCGCCGGTGCGCGCCGCCAGCTTGCTGCGCAGCGAACCGGCGAGGCCCGCTTCCAGCAGCGCGACCTGGAATTCGCTCGCATCGATTTCGTCCTCGCCGATGAAGCGCACGCGTTCCTTCACCAGCGCCGGCAGCTTGGCCGGGATCAGCTCCGGCGCGGCCAGCACCAGCGCGCGGTTGCCGTTGGCGAGGCTTGCGGCCACCTGGTTGAGCAGGCCGGCGGCGCTCTTCGGTGCGCACAGCACGGTGCCGCGCGGCGTGAAGGCCAGGGTATTGCGCTCGCCGGTCGGACCCGGCAGGACCATCTCGATACCCTTGAGTGCCGTGCGGCCATAGGCCTGGGCCAGGGTCGCGAGGTCTTGCTGGCCGTTGTTGCGCAGCCAGCCGAGCAGCGCATCCAGGCCGGCGTCGAACACGCGGCTGTGCTCCATCAGCGGCGCTGCATGGCGCTGCAGGCGCTTCAGGTAGAGCGGACCGCCGGCCTTCGGGCCGGTGCCTGATTTGCCTTCGCCGCCGAAAGGCTGCACGCCCACGACTGCGCCCACGATGTTGCGGTTCACGTAGATGTTGCCGACGTGGGCGCGCGACACGATGAAGTCGATGGTCTCGTCGATCCGCGAATGCACGCCCAGGGTCAGGCCGTAGCCGGTGGCGTTGATGGTGTCGATCACCTTCGGCAGGTCGGCGCGGCGGTAGCGCACGATGTGCAGGACCGGACCGAAGACTTCGTGCTTCAGTTCCGCCAGCGAGCCGATTTCCAGCACGGTCGGCGGCACGAAGGTGCCGGCCTTGCTGACGCTGTTCGGCAGCTCCAGCGCGAAGTGGCTGCGCGCGGTGGCGCGCATGCGCTCGATGTGGGCCAGCAGGTTGCGCTGGGCTTCGGCATCGATCACCGGGCCGATGTCGGTGGCCAGGCGGTCGGGCGAGCCGACGCGCAGTTCCTGCATCGCGCCCTTGAGCATGGTGATGGTCTTGTCGGCGATATCCTCCTGCAGGAACAGCACGCGCAGCGCCGAGCAGCGCTGGCCGGCCGAGTCGAAGGCCGAGGACAGCACGTCCTGCACCACCTGCTCCGGCAGCGCCGAGGAATCGACGATCAGGGCGTTCTGGCCGCCGGTTTCGGCCACCAGCGGGATGTCGATGCCCTCGTGTTCGGCACGCTTCGCCAGGGTACGGTTGATCAGCTGCGCCACTTCGGTGGAACCGGTGAAGATCACGCCCTTTACACGCGAGTCCGAGGTCAGGGCGGCGCCCACGACTTCGCCGCGGCCCGGCAGCAGCTGCAGGGCGGCGCGCGGGCAGCCGGCTTCGATGAACAGCTCGACCGCGCGGTGCGCGATCAGCGGGGTCTGTTCGGCCGGCTTGGCCAGCACCACGTTGCCGGCCGCGAGGGCGGCGGCCACCTGGCCGGTGAAGATCGCCAGCGGGAAGTTCCATGGCGAGATGCAGGTGACCGGACCGAGTGCGCCCTCGGCTTTCGATTCGCGGATCTGCACCGCGTAGTAGCGCAGGAAGTCGACCGCTTCGCGCAGTTCGGCGATCGCGTTCGGCAGCGATTTGCCGGCTTCGCGCACGGCCAGCGCCATCAGTTCGGTGCCGTTCTGCTCGAACAGGTCGGCGGTGCGTTCCAGCACGCCGGCGCGGGTCTCGGCGGACGTCGCTTCCCATTCGCCGGCGAAGGCGGCGGCAGCGGACAGCGCGGTGTCGACATCAGGGCGCGAGGCCTCGACGACCTGGCCCACGATGTCGCCCGACATGGCGGGATTGACGATGTTCGCCTTCTCGCTCGCTTCCACCGGACCGGCGATCAGCGGCGCGGCGCTGTGCTGGCGCTGCTTTGCCAAACCTTCCGCGAGCGTGGTCAGCATGTTCTCGTTGACCAAGTCCAGGCCGCTTGAATTCTTGCGCTCGTCACCGAACAGCTGCAGCGGCAGCGCGATCGCCGGGTGCGGCTTGCCGCCGGCGGCGCGTGCCTGCTCGAAGGGGTCGGCCAGCAGGCTGTCGATGGCCACGTTCTCGTCCACGATCTGGTTCACGAAGGACGAGTTGGCGCCGTTTTCCAGCAGGCGGCGCACCAGATAGGCCAGCAGGGTTTCGTGCGAACCGACCGGCGCGTAGATGCGGCAGGCCTTGTCCAGCTTGCGCGGGCCGACGACCTGGTCGTACAGGGTCTCGCCCATGCCGTGCAGGCACTGGAATTCGTAGTTGCTGATGCCCTCGGCCTTGGCCCAGGTGTAGATCACCGACAGCGAGTGTGCGTTGTGGGTCGCGAACTGCGGATAGATGATGTCGCTGGCCGCCAGCAGCTTGCGTGCGCAGGTGAGATAGGACAGGTCGGTGTACACCTTGCGGGTGTAGACCGGGTAGCCCGGCATGCCGTCGACCTGGGCGCGCTTGATCTCGGCGTCCCAGTAGGCGCCCTTCACCAGGCGCACCATGAACTTGCGGCCGCTCCTCTTGGCCAGGTCGACCACGAAGTCGATCACGAAGGGGCAGCGCTTCTGGTAAGCCTGCACCACCAGGCCGATGCCTTCGAAGCCGGCCAACTCCGGATCAAAAGCAAGTGCCTCCAGCATGTCGAGCGAGATCTCGAGGCGGTCGGCTTCTTCGGCGTCGATGTTGATGCCGATGTTGTACTGCTTGGCCAGCAGGACCAGGCTGCGCACGCGCGGCAGCAGCTCGTTCATCACGCGCCAGTACTGGGCACGGCTGTAGCGCGGATGCAGGGCCGACAGCTTGATCGAGATGCCCGGACCGTCCTTGATGCCGCGGCCGTTCGAGGCCTTGCCGATCGCATGGATCGCGGTTTCGTACGAGGCGTAGTAGTTCCTGGCGTCGGCTTCGGTGAGCGCGGCCTCGCCCAGCATGTCGTAGGAGTAGCGGTAGCCGCGGGTCTCGTTCTCGCGGCTGTTCTTCAGTGCTTCCTCGATGGTCTGGCCGGTGACGAACTGGTTGCCCAGCATGCGCATCGCCATGTCGACGCCCTTGCGGATCAGGGGTTCGCCGCCCTTGGCGATCAGGCGGGTGAGCGCCGATCCCAGGTTCTTTTCGCTGTTGGTCGAGACCAGCTTGCCGGTGATGAGCAGGCCCCAGGTGGCCGCGTTGACGAACAGCGAAGGCGATTCGCCCAGGTGCTTCTTCCAGTCGCCCTTGCTGATCTTGTCGGCGATGAGGCGGTCGGCGGTCTCGCTGTCCGGGATGCGCAGCAGCGCCTCGGCCAGGCACATCAGCGCCACGCCTTCTTCCGACGACAGCGAGAACTCGTGCATCAGCGCGTCGACGCCCGAGGAGCGGGTGCGCTTCTCGCGCACGCTCGAGACCAGGCGGTGGGCCAGCATGTAGGCGTCGCCGTTGGCGCTGGCACCCTGGCCCAGCAGCCACTGCACGGCCTCGGCTTCGTCGCGGCGGTAGGCATTGGTGATGGCTTCGCGCAGCGGGGTCTGGTCGCGCTTGACCTCGAGCTGGAGCGCGTCGAAGGGGACAAAGGTGGAGGCCGAGGTGCTAGCCAGGGCGGCGTCGATCTGCATGGTGACTCTTCTAAAAAGGAAACGGGAACCGTGCCCATGCAGCAAAAAACGCCGTACCGCAACGAGGGCGGACGGCGTGCTGTGGAACACAATTGAATGATTCGATTGTAGAAGGAAATCTTCTGGATTAATTCTGTTTTTAAGACAGACTAGCAAAAGATAGTTTTTGGTGAGACAATCTGACCGAATAATATTTACATGGCAGGAGACGGACCATGCTCGACAAGATCAGTAAGAAAATTCTGGCGGAACTCCAGAACGACGGACGAATCAGCAACGTCGAACTGGCTGCTCGGGTCAACCTCTCTCCCGCCGCCTGCCTGGAGCGCGTGCGCAAGCTGCACGAATCCGGCTACATCATGGGCTACACCGCCCAGCTCAACCCGCAGCTGCTGGACGTCTCGCTGCTGGTGTTCATCGAAGTGGTACTCGATCGTACCACTCCCGAGGTGTTCGATGCATTCAAACAGAGCGTCCAGATGATTCCGGAAGTGCTCGAGTGTCACATGGTCGCGGGCGGCTTCGACTACCTGGTCAAGGCGCGCGTGAAAGACATGGCGGCCTACCGCGAATTCCTGGGCAAGACCCTGCTGCAGAAAGGCGTGCGCGAAACGCACACCTATGCGGTGATGGAAGAGGTCAAGAACACGACCAAGCTGCCGATCCGCTGAGCGGACCGGGCAGTTACACTACCTTGCGTGCGCCGGTCTTTGGCGCCGCAGTTTCCGACATCGTTTCCAGATTCTTGCGCAGCCAGCGGTGTGCCGGGCTGCGGCCGTCGCGCTCGTGCCAAAGCATGTCCAGGTGCACGGGTGGCAGCTGGAAAGGCAGCTCGCGCCAGACCAGCGCGTCGGTCATGCCGGTCGAGACCATCAGGTGCTTCGGCAGCACCGTGATCAAATCCGAATTCGCCACCACGCGCCCCGCCGTGAAGAACTGGTTCACCGTCAGCAGGATGCGGCGTTCGCGGCCGATCTGGGCCAGGGCTTCGTCGACCAGGCCGTGGGCGCGTCCGGAGAAACTCACCAGCAGGTGATTGGCCTTGCAGTAGGTGTCGAGGTCGAGCTTTTCCTTGGCCAGCGGGTGATCCTTGCGCATCACGCACACGTACACGCCGGAATACAGGCGCTCGTGGCGGATCGGCGAGCCGGTTTCATAGGACAGCTGGGCCGCCACGCCCGGGAAGAAGCCGACCGCCAGGTCGATGTCGCCGCGCAGCAGCATCGGCCGCGGTTCGCGCGTCGTCAGGGGCACCATGCGGATGTTTACGCCCGGCGCCTCACGCTCGATCGAGCGCATCAGCGAAGGCAGCCACAGGGCGGCGGTGGCGTCGGCCATCGCCATCCGGAAGGTGGCTTGCGCCTTCGAGACGTCGAAAGTTTCCGGCATCACGGCCGCTTCCAGCGCGGCCAGGGCCTGGCGCACGGCCGGCCACAGCGCTTCCGCACGCGGCGTCGGCTTAACCCCGTAGGCGGTGCGGATCAGGAGTTCGTCTCCCAGGCTTTCGCGCAGCCGCTTGATGGCGTTCGATACCGCCGGCTGGGTCATCGCGAGGTGCCCGGCGGCGCGGGTGAGGTTTTGCTCGGTCATCACTGCGTCGAACACGCGCAGCAGGTTCAGGTCAAGCGTCAGAAAGCTCATGGGAACTTATTGATGGCATACAGGAAGTGTTACCAGTGTACCTCAAGTATTCATGAAATGCATAAGCGACATCAGGGAACAAAATTAGATTTATATGTTGCATCGCACTATATTGCTTGCAACTGAACAATTCACTCACCATGTCTGCTTCCCTGACCCTTATCCAGACCGCCGGCGCTGCCGTGGCAGCCGTTCCCGTCGGCCAGGTCCTCCGTACAGCTACCGGCCTTGCCCTGCTGGGTGGCGTTGCCATGTTCTTCCGTCCGCTGCTGGTCGGTATCGGCCGCGCCGCAGTGCTGGCCGTGCGCCCGCGCCCGCCGAAAGCCCACCTGGCCAAGCGCCACTGATTCATCTTCCTCCATTGAACGCGGCCTCCGATCCGGACGCCGCGTTTTTTTTCGCCCGTTTCTCCCGTTTTTCCCGGTTTCTTCGGTGACTCTTCGTTACCGGGGCTTTCTCGCTTCGATGATTTAACAAAGTTCACGAAGAGTCAACACGATGAATCAGCAGAAAATCCATTCATCCGCATGATGAGGAAATATTAGCAGACGTTGAGCGCATGTTTGCCGGAAAAAATGAGTAATTGATCGTTTTGGAATACTCTTTAAAACCGTGCCTGAAAAAAGCTATTGAATGGAGTTGAGCTCATGAAGACAGAATCTTGATGAGATATGCGTGGTGTTTGACACAGTTCACCTTCTATTCATGCATCTTGATGAGTCTCGGTTATTATTTGCGTTCGCAATTGAGCTGGTCCGACGACTCTTCGATGATGGCCAGGATGGCGCCGGTATCGGACGGTTTGCTCAGTTCTTCGGCTTCGCGGTCGACCTTGTCGCGGACGTTGGGCATGTCGCGCCGCAATTCCTCCAGCATCTGGATGATCTTGCTGTTCTTTTCCTCAGCCAGCAGGTTGACCTGGAGGTCGAGATGGGCGTGGTGGTTGGCGAGGATGGACATGCGATTCTGGCGAATCAGCACCGTGGTGGAGATCACGAAGGCATTCAGGGCAATCAGCCCCTGCAGCCAGAAGAAGGGCGGCTCGTCCCATTGCGTAAAGCCGAGTTCGGGCGCGGCCAGGTTCCAGGCGATCCAGAGGACAACGAAGACCAGGTTGCCGACGATATAGCCCGGGCTGCCGAGGAAATAGCTGATCTTTTCGACGGCACGCTGGACCGGCGACAGGTCTTCGTTATGCCGCGCATAGAATTCGGACACCGTGCCGAGGTGTTCCTGGAAAGCGGAAGGCAGGGCTTCCTTGCGATCGTCGGGCGTCTCCATGAAATCAGGATAGCACCGCCGCAGACCGCCTTATGCGCGTGCGCGCACACAGGCCTGCGTGTGACAAGGAAATAAAAAGCCGGCGTGAAAGCCGGCTTGGGATCAGGTCTCCGCCTTGGGGGCGGTCAGGCGTTCGTATTTCGCCTGAAGCTGCTCGCGCGTTTCGCGCCATTCAGGATTCAGGGGAATGCATGCGACCGGGCATAGCACGGCGCAGGTCGGCTCGTCGAAATGGCCGACGCATTCGGTGCACTTGTGCGGATCGATCTGGTAGAACTCGGCGCCCATCGAAATGGCGTCGTTCGGGCATTCGGGTTCGCAGACGTCGCAGTTGATGCAATCGTCGGTAATCATCAGTGCCATGGTGGTACTCGTTCCTTGTTGCTTAGGCTGCCGGCGCGGCCTTCATCGCTGCGATCTTCTTTTGCAGCCAGCGGTCCACCGACGGGAAGACGAATTTCGACACGTCGCCGCCCAGCATTGCGATCTCGCGCACGATGGTGCCCGAAATGAACTGATATTGGTCGGACGGGGTCAGGAACAGGGTTTCGACATCCGGGAGCAGGTAGCGGTTCATGCCCGCCATCTGGAATTCGTATTCGAAGTCGGACACCGCGCGCAGGCCGCGCACGATCACGCGCGCATCGTGCTGGCGCACGAAATCCTTCAGCAGGCCGGAAAAACTTTCAACCTGCACGTTCGGATAATGGCCCAGCACTTCGTTGGCGATTTCCAGGCGCTCGTCGAGCGAGAAGAAGGGTTTCTTGTTCTTGCTGTCGGCCACGCCGACCACCAGGCGGTCGAACAGGCCCGATGCACGGCGCACCAGGTCCTCATGGCCACGCGTGAGCGGATCGAAAGTACCTGGATAAACGGCTACAACCATTGCGGCTCCCTTGGAGAATCACCCTGTAAGAACGCGCATTATGCCTGAAAATCCGGCAGCCGCCCCAGCGGGGGGCGGTCTTTGCCCAATCCTTGTGCAGTTTTGGCCGCTCAGGCGTCTTTCTTGTGTAACTTCAGCAGGTAGTAATAGACCATGCCGGCCTTGTCCGAGCGAATCGCTTCCCAGCCGGCCAGCCATTCGGGCTGCTCGCCCTCTTCCAGGGGCAAGGGCTCGCCGGTTTCCGCATACACCAGGCCGTCTTCGTTGAGGATGGCCGGGCACAGCGGCAGGATCTGGGTAAGCAGGCCCAGCTGGTAGGGCGGATCGAGGAAGATCACGTCGACACGCTGGCCGCGCGCCGCCAGGTCTTTCACCAGCGCCAGCGCATCGGTGCGCAGCACCTTGACCTTGTCGGCCTTCAGTTTTTCGCGGTTGAGCTCGAGCTGGCGTGCCGCCGGGCCATGGTTATCCACCATGGTGACCGATGCCGCACCGCGGCTGGCGGCCTCGAAGCCGAGCGCGCCGGAACCGGCAAACAGGTCGAGGAAGCTGGCGCCGGTGAAATCGCCGCCGAGCTGGTGCCGGATCCAGTTGAAGACGGTCTCGCGTACGCGGTCCGGCGTCGGGCGCAGGCCTTCGGCCTCGAGGACCGGCAGCAGGGCGCGTTTCCAGGCGCCGCCGATGATACGCACCTGACGCGGCGCCAGGCGGGGCGATCCGTGGGAAGGCCGCTGCGGGCCTCGATTCGATTGTGGTTTGGAGGACTTCTTTTGCATGGGCGGCACTATAGCATGTGGGTGTGCCGCCCTTCCCGGCCGCTTATTCAGTGCTTGTTCACTGCCTGTCCACCGACTTATCCACTGCTTATTTCCCGGCCGCCAGGGCCTGGAAATCATTGATCCATCCCTGCATGCGCTCGTGTGCATGCTTTTTCTGCGCCGGGGTGGCGGTGCGGATGGCCGTCAGCATGAACTTCGTGGTCTGGTCGAGGTAATTGTCATAGAAGGCCTTGCGCTCGGGCGACTCCATGCGGCCGAAGAGTTCGCGCTGCATCGCCGTGATCTGGGCGGCCGCCTGCTCGCGGTTCGGTTTCTCATGCTGGAACTTGCGCAGCAGACTCAAGACACGGCGCTGGCGCCAGACGCGTTCTTCCAGCCAGATCTCGCTGTCGAGAGGACGGGCGTCGGAGGCCTTGCGCAGGATGTCTTCCTGCCCGCTGTTGAAGTTGCCGAACCACAGCTCGAGCTGGTCCATCGCCTTCTTGAAGCGGGCGCGCTGGCGCTTCTCGGTGCTCCCCTCGATAAATTTCTTGCGATACTCCGCGTTCTTCGAGATGAACTTGCGTTCGATATCGGCGATCTGATCCGGCTTGATGGACAGTGCCAGGGTGGTCAGTTCCGGCACGGCGCGCAGGGCCAGGCGCTCGCCGCGCACGCGGATTTCCTTGTAGATGCCGATCAGGTCGGCCTGGGTCGGGTTGCCGGCGAGTTCACGCTGCATCGTGCCGAGCAGGCTCGCATAGTCGCGCAACTGGGTCTGGCGGTGCCATTGGAACAGCTTGTCGATGTCGCGCTTGGCCAGGTCGGCCTGCTCGCCTTCCAGATCGGCATAGGAATCCAACCACCAATACAGTAAGGTGTCGCCCTGGTTGTAGGTAAAACGCACCGAGCTGCAGCCTGCAACAAGGGCCATGAGCACAATCAGGCACAGCGCAACAGTGCGCCGGAACAAGGTATCTGGCGTGTTAAAATTTTTCATATTATCAACTTTTTTAGGACGGCTTATGAACGTTGTCATCCTCGCCGCCGGCATGGGAAAGCGCATGCAATCCGCGCTGCCGAAAGTCTTGCATCCATTGGCGGGGAAACCGCTGTTGCGGCACGTTATCGATACTGCCAGCAGCTTATCGCCGAGTAAATTATGCGTGATTTACGGTCACGGAGGCGCAGCGGTGCCGGAAATGCTTGCCCAGTTGTCCGGGCAAACCGGCGCAGCGATCGAGACCGCCCTGCAACAACCGCAGCTCGGTACCGGCCATGCGGTGATGCAGGCGGTGCCCCAGCTGGATGAGAGCGTGCCGACCCTGGTGCTGTACGGCGACGTCCCGCTGACCACCGCCGCCTCGCTCGGCCGCCTGGTCGAGGCCGCCGGCACCGACAAGCTCGCCATCCTGACCGTGGAGCAGGCCAATCCCTTCGGCCTGGGCCGCATCGTGCGCGAGAACGGCAGCATCGTCCGCATCGTCGAAGAGAAAGACGCCAGCGAAGCCGAGCGCGCGATCCGCGAGATCAACAGCGGCATCATGTGCGTCCCGACCACCCACCTCAAGAAATGGCTGGCCGCGCTGTCGAACAATAACGCCCAGGGCGAATACTACCTGACCGACATCGTGGCCCAAGCCGTTGCGGACGGCGTGCCGGTGGTGTCGGCCCAGCCTTCCGCCGAATGGGAAGTGGCCGGCGTCAACAGCAAGGTCCAGCTGGCCGAGCTCGAGCGCCGCCACCAGCTGAACATCGCCACTGCCCTGCTGGAAAAAGGTGTGACCCTGATGGACCCGGCCCGCATCGACGTGCGCGGCGAGCTGGTCTGCGGCCGCGACGTCGTGATCGACGTCGGCTGCGTGTTCGAAGGCCGGGTCGAACTGGCCGATGGTGTCACGGTTGGCCCGCACTGCGTGCTGGTCAATGCCAAGGTCGGCGCCGGCGCCCAGATCAAGCCCTTCTGCCACATCGAAGACGCCGTGGTGGGCGACAAGTCGCAGATCGGCCCCTACGCGCGCCTGCGTCCGGGTACCGAGCTGGGCGAGGACGTCCATGTGGGTAACTTCGTCGAGATCAAGAACAGCCAGGTCGCCGCGCACAGCAAGGCCAACCACCTGGCCTACGTGGGCGACGCCACCGTCGGCTCGCGCGTGAACATCGGCGCCGGCACCATCACCTGCAATTACGACGGCGCCAACAAGTTCCGTACCGTGATCGAGGACGATGCCTTCATCGGCAGCGACAGCCAGCTGGTGGCCCCGGTCACCGTGGGCAAGGGGGCGACCCTGGGTGCGGGTACCACGCTCACCAAGGATGCACCGGCGGGCAAGCTGACCATCTCGCGTCCGAAGCAGATGACCGTCGAAGGCTGGTCGCGCCCGGTGAAGACCAAGAAGTAATCCACTGGATAGGCACAGGAAGAACACAGGGTAATCACAGGCTTATCCTGTGGTTCTCCCGGTGCCAATCCACAAAGTTATCCACAGGCTGGCTACACCGCGATCCGGGTATCGAACTTGGAGCGGTGGGTGGAAAAGTAGGCTTTCACGTTGCGCACGTTGGCATGCGCCGTGAACAGGCGGTGGGCGAGCGCATGGTAGGCCGGCATGTCGGCCACCTGCACGATCAGCACGAAGTCCGGGCCCGGCGTCACGCGGTAGCACTGCAGCACCGCGGGGTCGGGCGCCACCAGGGCTTCGAACTCGTCCATGCGTTCGACCGCCTGGACGTCGAGCGTGATCTCGACAATGGCGCTCAGGCGTGCGCCGACCTTGGCCGGGTCGACGATGGCAACCTGGCGTTCTATGACGCCGCTGTCGGTCAGCTGTTTCACCCGGCGCAAGCAAGTGGGCGGCGAGACATGGACGAGTTCGGCCAATTCGGCATTCGTATGCGATGCATCAGCCTGCAATGTATTCAGAATGCGACGATCGAGCTCGTCCAGTAGTAGTTGATCTGACATCGAATGAAATAAATATAAAAGAATATCGTTTGAATGAAAGAATATTTCACGTTGTCCTGCTTGTGAAATAATCTATCAAAATAAGGAGGATTCTGAAAGCTTATTTCAATCGAGTTGCTCTAGGATAGGTTTCATTGCAAATCCATCTTTCAACGAGGTCAAACATGTGCGGTATCGTCGGTGCAGTCGCCAAGCGCAACATCACTCCAGTCCTGATCGAGGGCTTGAAACGCCTCGAGTACCGCGGCTATGACTCCTGCGGCGTCGCCGTGCACCTGGACGGCAAGCTGACCCGTGCGCGCAGCACCTCGCGCGTGGCCGAGCTCGAAGAGCAGGTGCGCGAAGCCCGCCTCGACGGCTTCACCGGCATCGCCCACACCCGCTGGGCCACCCACGGCGCCCCGGCCTCGCACAATGCCCACCCGCACTTTTCGCCGACCGAAGCGAACGCGCGCATCGCACTTGTCCACAACGGCATCATCGAAAACCACGACGAGCTGCGCGCTGAGCTGAAAGGCCTCGGCTACGAGTTCACCAGCCAGACCGACACCGAAGTCATCGCCCACCTGGTCGACCACATGTATAACGGCGACCTGTTCGACACCGTCCAGCAGGCCGTCAAGCGCCTGCATGGCGCCTACGCGATCGCCGTGTTCTCGCGCGAAGAACCGCACCGCGTGGTCGCCGCCCGCCAGGGCTCGCCGCTGATCGTCGGCGTGGGCGAGAGCGAGAACTTCGTCGCTTCGGACGCGATGGCGCTGGCCGGCACCACCAACCAGATCATCTACCTCGAAGAAGGCGATGTGGTCGACCTGCAGCTGGCCCGTTATTGGATCGTCGACAGCGAAGGACGTTCGGTCGAGCGTGAAGTCAAGACCGTGCACGCCCACACTGGCGCAGCCGAGCTCGGCCCGTACCGCCACTACATGCAGAAAGAGATCTTCGAGCAGCCGCGCGTCATCGGCGACACCCTCGAAGGCGTGACCGGCATCATGCCGGAACTGTTCGGCGACGGCGCCTACGGCGTGTTCAAGGAAATCGACCGCGTGCTGATCCTGGCCTGCGGCACCAGCTACTACGCCGGCCTGACCGCGAAGTACTGGATCGAATCCATCGCCAAGGTCCCGGTCAACGTCGAGATCGCCAGCGAATACCGCTACCGCGACAGCGTCCCGCACCCGCAGACCCTGGTCGTCACGATTTCCCAGAGCGGCGAAACGGCCGATACCCTGGCCGCGCTGAAGCATGCACGCAGCCTCGGCATGCCGCACACGCTGACCATCTGCAACGTCTCCACCAGCGCCATGGTGCGCGAGTGCAAGCTGGCCTACATCACCCGCGCCGGTGTCGAAGTGGGCGTCGCCTCGACCAAGGCCTTTACGACCCAGCTGGCCGCCCTGTTCCTGCTGACCCTGACCCTGGCGCAAGTGAACGGCCGCCTGACGGAAGCGGAAGAGGCCGAGCACCTGAAGGCGATGCGCCACCTGCCGGTCGCGCTGAGCTCGGTGCTGGCACTGGAGCCGCAGATCATGGCCTGGGCCGAAGAGTTCGCGCGCAAGGAAAACGCCCTGTTCCTGGGCCGCGGCATGCACTATCCGATCGCCCTCGAAGGCGCGCTCAAGCTGAAGGAAATCTCGTACATCCACGCCGAAGCCTACCCGGCAGGCGAGCTGAAGCACGGCCCGCTGGCGCTGGTGACCGAAGAGATGCCGGTGGTCACGATTGCCCCGAATGACGCGCTGCTGGAAAAGCTGAAGTCGAACATGCAGGAAGTGCGCGCCCGCGGCGGCCAGCTCTACGTGTTCGCCGACGTCGACTCGCGCATCACCTCGGGCGACGGCCTGCACGTGATCCGCCTGCCGGAGCACTATGGCGACCTGTCGCCGATCCTGCACGTGGCGGCACTGCAGCTGCTGGCCTATCACACCGCGCTGGCACGCGGCACCGATGTGGACAAGCCGCGCAACCTGGCCAAATCGGTGACGGTGGAATAAGGCGGCGGCGCCCTCGC
>NZ_CAXUPB020000004.1:0-68356 GCF_964252725.1 Massilia sp. LjRoot122 | reverse complement strand
ACCGTGGTCAACGTGACCGATGGTGCCGACGTTGACGTGCGGCTTGGTCCGTTCGAATTTACCTTTTGCCATTTGAGACTCCTAAGATCTAACGATTTTTTTGAGAATTACCAGGCACGACTGACGGACAAGCGCTACGGACTGCCGTACAAAATTCTGGTGCCCTTGACGTGGATTGAACACGTGGCCTCTCCCTTACCAAGGGAGTGCTCTACCACTGAGCTACAAGGGCTTATTTGTGCAGTGTTGAAACACACCGCGAATCACTGGAGCGGGTGAAGGGAATCGAACCCTCGTCGTAAGCTTGGAAGGCTTCTGCTCTACCATTGAGCTACACCCGCGAGGTACAACTTCTTTCAATTCACTTCACGACTCTTCTTTTTGGTGGTGGGGGCTGGATTCGAACCAGCGTACTCAGAGAGGGCAGATTTACAGTCTGCTGCCTTTAACCACTCGGCCACCCCACCGCGAAGAACCGCAGAGTATGAAGCAAGCTCAACGTATTGTCAACTAAGTTTCAGCGGCCTTTGACCGCTTCGCATAGCAGCGTTGCTTCGGGGCGTGATTGTAACGGGCGGGATGCAAAACCACAAGGGTGATTTTGCGAGAATTGCAGGGAATGTTTGGAGGAAGGGTTTTAAGGCATTTAAGACCCGTGTAGTGTTCTCTTCCGTTACCCGAAAAACCGTCGTTCCGGCGCAGGCCGGAACCCAATTTTGCGTGCGTATTTGTCGCGCTTCGCGGATGCGCCCGTCACTACTCTACGGAATTGGGTCCCGGCCTGCGCCGGGACGACGGCCTTCGGGCTGGTGGCCTGGCGGACGAATCAAATCGGGGCCAGCGCCGCCAGCACCTGCCCTTTCAGGGCCTTGATGAGGGCGGTTTCGTCCGGCGGCACGCCTTCCGGCGCAGTCAGCGTGCGGTCCGCATAGAACAGCCCCAGCTGCACCTTCCCCACCACCAGCGGCAGCACGATGAAGCTGCGCGCATCCGGCAGCAGCTTGCGGTGCCAGTCCGGCAGCAGGTCGCGGATCTTGGGGCTGGATGCGTCCGAGATCATCAGGTCGGCGTCGTTTTCCATGGCCAGGTGGAACAGGTCGCGGCTCGATGCAAGGGGAAAGGCGAAGCCGGCCTGCAGGCGGGCGCTGTCCTCGCCCAGCACGGCGCGCGCCCGGTATTGCCCGGTGCGCGCATCCTTCAGGCAGACGGTGGCGAAGCGGAAGCCGAGCGCGCCGTACAGGGTCTCGAGCACCGCCAGCACCACGTCGTTGACCTTGCTGCCGGAGGCGCGCATCTGCGTCACGTCCTGCACGCCGGCCAGCAGCAGGTCGCGCGCGTTCTTCGGCTTGCCGCTCGGGTGCGTGCCTTCCTGCTCTTCCTCGCCGGCGTCGAGCGTGGCCAGCATCAGCACGTTGGGCAAGCCGCCGCCGTCCTGCGCCTCGCTCTTGGGCGAAGGCTGCATGTTCATGCTTTCCAGCAGGCCGCGCATGCCTTCCTGCACCGAGGCCATCAGCTCGTCCATGCGCGCGCGGTCCAGGTCCAGCGCTTCGCCGTAGCGGTCCAGCAGGGCCTTCGCCTCCGGCGAGCCGGCCGGCTCGTGGGTCTTCGCCAGCAGGCGCGCCATGTCCAGGCCGAAGGCCGCCACCTGGCGCATCCACTCGCCGCGGTTGGCCGCCACCCGCAGCGCCGCCGGCGCCAGCGCAGCCTGGGCACGCACGATGACGTCCGGGATCTTCCATTCGGTCAGCACCGCCTGCGACAGCGCGTCGTAGCTGCACCCGAGGATCATCTGCGAGGCTTGCCCCACCGTGTGCTTGCCACCGAGGACCAGGGCGCCGATCTCGCGGTAGCGGTCGTGCTCGTGGCTGGCCACCAGCAGCGGGCCGATGTTCTTGAACAAGGCGCAGATCGCGGCTTCCTCGGCGCCCTGATAGTAGCTGTGGCGCGCCATGTCGCGGCCCACCAGGCTGGCGCACAGGGCCGCCTCCAGTTCCATCCTCACGCTGACGGCGTGCTCCGAGCTGGCGAGCGCGTCGACCAGCAGCATTGCCAGCGCGGTGGTCCTGACGTTGTCGAAGCCGAGCAGCGAGATCGCGCGCGAGATCGTGGTCACCGGCGTGCCGCCCGGGGTGCGGTACTGGATGGTGTTCGACAGACGCAGGATGCGCTGGGTGAGCGCGGGATCCGACACCACGTAATAGGCCAGGTCGTGGGTGCCCTGGTCCTCGCTGGAGGCCATCTCGACCACGCGGGCGATCGAGGCGCCGAGGGCGAACATCTCTTCGTCGCCGCAGACCTTGTGCATCAGGGCGGCGCGCACGCGCCGGGTCGCGCCTTCCGGCGCAGTAGAATCAAACATTGCAGCTCATCTTTCCTATGCCGCTTTCCCGACGGGTGCGGCTCCGGGAGCCGGCTTGACCGGGCGTCCCTGCGCGTTGCGCTCGTATTTCTTGAGTACCTGGTGGTGCAGCGCCGACAGCGCGCCCAGCTTCGGGTTGCCCGGGTCGAGCTTGCGTACGTTGCCGATCAGGCCGACCGCCTGCTGGCCGAGCTTGTCGTCCCAGCCATCGTGCTCGAGGCAGCGCAGGGTCGCCAGCGCGGCATTGAAGGCCACCGAGGGGTTGTTCGGCAGCTTGCCCGCGGCTTCCTGCATCATGCTGACTGCACCCTTGTAGTCGCCGCTGCGGGCGCGCGCGGCGCCGTCGGCCACCAGGTCGACCACGTGCTGGCGGCTTTCCTGGGCCAGGGTGCGCGCCAGGTCGGGGAAACCCGCGCCTTCCAGCACGCCCATCGCGCGCAGCATGGCGGCATCGCTCGCGGCGTTGCGCATGACTTCGCGCACCAGCTCGGCGCCGCCCTCTTCCATATTGTTTTCCAGGCAGGTGCGCGCCAGCTCCAGCTTGAGGTCGCCGGAGAGCGCCGGTACGTCGGCGCAGGCGGCCAGCGCCGTGTTCAGCGACTCGTTCAGCCGGGCTTCGTTGCCGGTGTATTCGTGCAGCAGGGCCGAGGAAATCGCGCTGCACAGCAGCGTCCCCTGGCGCCCGCCCATCGAGCGGTCGAGGTCGCGGATGACCGAGGCGGCGGCCACCGGGTCGCCCTTCTTGACCAGGGTGCGCACCAGCTTGACGTGGTCTTCGGGATCGCGGAATTCGGAATACTTGGCCTTGGCGACCACCTGCTTGAGCGCCTTCTCGGCGGCCTCGGTATCGCCGGCCTCGTAGGCAGTCTCGCCCAGGGTGCGCAGGCGGCGCACGGCATGCGGCGACACCGCCACCGCGTCGCTCAGGACCGCCTGCGATTTCGCCAGGTCGCCCACCGCCGCATGGGTGCGCGCCAGCCAGTCGTAGGCGTCGACGAAGTTGCGCTTGCTGTCGACCAGCTCTTCCAGCATGCCCTTGGCTTCGTCGAACTGGCGGCGCAGGAACAGGGTCTTGGCCAGGCCCAGGCGCGCCCAGGCGATGGCCTTCATGTCGATCAGCTTGCGGTAGATCGGCTCGGCCTGGTCCGGCTCGCCGAGGAAGACGTGCAGCTCGGCGCGCAGGCGCATGAAATCGATCGCGTAGCGCGGATGCAGGCGCTCGCCCTCGATGCAGGCCTCGATCGCCTCGCGCTGGTCGCCCGCTTCCATCAGGGTGTAGACCGGCAGGAAGGCGCTGCGCCGGTCGAGGGCGCGCGCGATGCGGTCGAGCAGGCGGTCGGCGGTGAAGGGTTTGAGGATGTAATCGGTCGGCGCCAGCTCGGCGGCGCTGACCACCTTGCTGTGGTTGCCCTCGGCAGTGACCATGAAGAACATGGTCGACAGCGGCATCAGCTTGTGGTGGCGCACGTCCTCGAGCAGCTGCTGGCCGTCCTGGCCGCCTTCGAGGTCGTATTCGCAGAGGATCATGTCGAAGCTGCGCAGGCCGAGGTGCTTGACCGCCAGGTTGGACGAACTGGCGTGCTCGATGCGCGTCAGGCCACACATGGTGAGCATGCTGTGGATATTGGCGCGCATGCCCGCATGGGGCTCGATGATCAGGGCCGTGAGGCCTTCCAGTTCGTTCATGGGTCCGTAAGCCTGCGTTGGGCATGCCGCAGCCGCTGCATGGGCTGGCTGCATCAGCCCAGTATATTACGGCGAGGGAACAAATTACTTAAATCGGGTAAAGACGCAGCGCAATCCTGAGTTGTTGCGCGAAAAAAACCACAAATCACCCGCCGGGGGCGAAGGCGGCGGCCTGGCGAAGCGGGACGCGGCGGCCGTTCAGGCATTCGGACTTGCCGTCGCTGATGATGATGTTCTGGTAACGGACTTCATATTTGCCGGCGCTCAGCTTGTCGATCAGGAAAGTGGCGCGCGGCTGTACGTAGGCGTGACGCACGTTCGAGCGACGGTCGAGGTCATACAGCTTGACGAAGACCGGCGAAGGATTGCTGCTGTTGTCGATCATGACCTGCATCTCGCTGCCGCTGTTGCCGACCGGATAGCCCGGCAGGTAGCCGGACTCGGCCGGCCACGGGTCGCCGCTGGGGGCGCTCAGGGTCTGCAGGTCGGTGCCGCAATCGGGGGCGCGCGCCGGCACCACCAGCTGGGTCACGGCGAGCGCCTTGATCTCGGGCGGCGGCTCTTTGCCTTCGCCGCCGAAACGGCGCGCCCATCCTTCGGTGCTGGCATCGGTGCCGAGTTCGTCGGGACGGTCGGCTGCGGGCGTGCTGGGGATGGGGTCCGGCTTGCCGGCCCAGGCCAGCGCCGCCGGCAGCTTGCCGCGCGGCGGCTCCACCAGGAACACGGCGGCGGCCGCGCCGGCCACGAAGCAGGTCGCCAGGCCCAGCCACCAGCGCGGATCGCGCATCAGGCCCGGGCGCAGGCGCGCATGGGTCTCGGGGACGCGCGGTTCCCAGGCATCGGGACGGGCCGGACGTCCCGGGGTCTCTTCGGCGCCGGTGCTTTCCAGCCACTCCACTTCCCACTCCTCCGACGCGATCCATTCGTCGTGCTCCTTGCGGCGCACCGGATCGGACAGGGTGTTGTAGGCGGTGTTGACGATCGCCATGATGCGGGCGGCTTTTTCGTCGCCCGGGTTCTTGTCGGGATGGTATTTCTGGCTAAGGGCCTTGTACGCCGCACGAATGACTTCCGCCGGCGCGCCGCGCGCGACCTTCAGGTTGTCATAGTGGGTATGGATCTTGGCCATGGTCTCAGGGATGCGCGCGGTTGCCGTCGTCGATCTGCGGTCGCTCCGGGTTGTACAGCTTAGCCGGATTTGTGTCCAGAACGCAAGATGTCAAAAATTCTACAGGCGGTGGGTCCGGTCAGCCCGCACGATTGCGTCCGGCAAGTCCACGTCCTGCCCCACCACCAGCACCTTGAACAGCTCGCCCATCTCGGCCGGCGATACCAGCTTCTGCACCGCCTTCGATTGCGGCAGGAAGCGCAGCGCATCCGCCGGGTCGCTTTCCATCAGCAGTTCGCCGATGCCGCAGCCCAGCAGGAAGGACGCCTGGTTCATGTAGGCCAGCACCGGCAGGCCGGCCTCCTGCGCCGCCAGCGCCATCGCGGTGAAGTCGACGTGGGCGGTGATGTCCTGCAGGCCCGGCAGATAAAACGGGTCCGGGTGGGAATGGTGGCGGTAGTGGCACATCAGGGTGCCGCCCATGCGCTGGTCGAGGTAGTACTCGCGGGCCGGGAAGCCGTAGTCGAACAGGAAGGCGGCGCCGCGCCCGCCCTTCATCATGGCGGCCAGCGAGGCCATGAAGCCTTCGGCCACCGGGTGGATCTCGGTCACATAGCCTTCCGGCAAGTACTCGGCCTCGGGGATCTGGCGCGCAAGGTGAAGCGCAAGCTCGTGCGGCAAGGGCCCCTGCACGAAGGCGAATTCTCCGTTTTCCACGGTCACCATCTGGCGCTGCCAGCGGCCGTCCTTGCGGATCACCAGCTCGACCGGCATCGCGTCCAGCACTTCGTTGGCCAGCACCACGCCGCTGAAGGAATCCGGCATGCCGTCCAGCCAGCGCACCTGCGGCAAGTCCTTCAGGGCCTCCTGCTGGCGGGCGCGCAGCTCGCCCGACAGTTCGATGATGGTGTAGGAGCGCAGCTGCACGCCCATCCCGTCAAGGGCGCTGATGACGTCGCGCGCCAGCTTGCCGGTGCCGGCACCGAATTCGATGATCTCGGGCGCGCTTTGGGCGATAATAGCGGCTGCCGCGCGCGCCAGGCTGGCCCCGAACAGGGACGAGATCTCGGGCGCGGTCGTGAAATCGCCGCTCGCGCCCAGCTTGGACGCGCCGCCGCTGTAATACCCGAGCCTGGGCGCATACAGCGCCAGTTCCATGAAGCGTGAAAATGCCATCGCCCCGCCGAGCTGTTCGATCTCGGCGGCGATCAGGTGTTGCAGGGATTGGGACGCAGCGAGGGCGTCGGGAGCGGGTAGAGGCAGGGACATGCCGGCATTGTAGCGAAACGGCATGGCGCCGGTACACATCAACCCCAGCACACGCATTTGATCAATGACGGAATCCGCCCACATTGCCCCGAAGCTCGCCCTGGTGACCGGCGCCGGCCGCCGGCTGGGACGCGCGATCGCGCTCGGCCTGGCCGCAGCCGGCTGGGATGTCGCCGTGCACTACCGCCATTCCGAACGCGAAGCGCAAGAGACGGCGGACGCCATCCGCGCCCTCGGCCGGCGTGCCGCGCTGTTCCAATGCGAGCTGCTGGATGAGGCCGCGGTACGCGCCCTGCCCGGCCGCGTGGCAGCGGAACTGGGGTTGATCAATTGTGTGGTCAACAATGCATCGTTGTTTGAATACGACAGTGCAACAAGTTTCTCGCCGGCCCTGCTCGCCACCCACATGGGAGCGAACCTGACGGCGCCGCTGCTGCTGGCGCAGGCCCTGCATGCCGCCACACCCCTAGGTGCCCAGTCGGTCGTGATCAACCTGCTGGACCAGAAACTGTACAATCTCAACCCGGATTTTCTGTCGTACACGCTGTCGAAGGCGGCGCTGCACGCGGCCACCACGATGCTGGCCCAGGCGCTGGCACCCACGGTGCGCGTGGTCGGCGTGGCCCCCGGCATCACGATGGTGTCGGGCGAGCAGAGCGAGGAAGGCTTCGCGCAGGCGCACCGGATGACGCCGCTGGGCCGTTCCTCGACCCCGCAGGACATCGCGGACGCGGTGGTGTATGCCGCGGGCGCGCGCGCCCTTACCGGCACCACCCTGCTGGTGGATGGCGGCCAGCACCTGGCGCCATCGAGCCGCGACGTGATGTTCCTGACTGAACCACATAACCATTCATAAGGCTTTACCCATGCTATCCGCCCTGTCCCACCCGAGCTTGCGCAACTGCCGCCGGCTGTTCCTGCGCAATTACGAAGTGATGATCAACATCGGCGTGCACGATTTCGAAAAGCGGGCGGAACAGCGTGTCCTGATCAACGTCGACCTGTTCATCCCGCTCGAGCAGTCGACCCCGAAGGCCGACCAGCTGTCGGAAGTGGTGGACTACGACTTCATGCGCGAGACCATCGCCAAGCGCATCTCCAAGGGCCACATCCACCTGCAGGAAACCCTGTGCGACGACGTGGTCAAGGCGATGCTGACCCACCCGCGCGTGCGCGCCGCACGCGTGTCGACCATGAAGCCGGACGTCTACCCGGACTGCGAGGGCGTGGGCGTGGAAGTGTTCCAGGTGAAGGAAGAGGCATGAGCGAAGCGGATTTCGATCAATTGAACGCGGACGCCGCCAAGAAGGCGGAGAAGCTCGCGTACGAGAACAACAAGCTGCACAAGCGCCTGTGCCGCCTGGTGGGCCAGGCGATCGGCGACTTCAACATGATCGAGGACGGCGACAAGGTGATGGTCTGCCTGTCGGGCGGCAAGGACAGCTATGCCCTGCTGGACATCCTGATGACCCTGCGCGAGCGCGCGCCGATCCACTTCGACATCGTCGCGGTCAACCTCGACCAGAAGCAACCGAACTTCCCGGCCGAGATCCTGCCGGCGTATCTGGAGAAGCTGGGCATCCCCTTCCACATCGAGAACCAGGACACCTACAGCATCGTCAAGCGCCTGATCCCGGAAGGCAAGACCACCTGCTCGCTGTGCTCGCGCCTGCGGCGCGGCATCCTCTACCGCGTGGCGGATGAGCTCGGCTGCAACAAGATCGCACTGGGCCACCATCGCGACGACATCCTCGAAACCTTCTTCCTGAACATGTTCTTCGGCGGGAAGCTGAAGGGCATGCCGGCCAAGCTGGTCTCGGATGACGGCAAGCACATGGTGATCCGTCCGCTGGCCTACGTGAAGGAAGCCGACACCGAGCGCTATGCGGAAGTCAAAGGCTTCCCGATCATTCCGTGCGACCTGTGCGGCTCCCAGGAAAACCTGCAGCGCAAGCAGATCAAGGCCATGCTGCGCGACTGGGAAAAGAAGCATCCGGGGCGCGTCGAGAACGTGTTCTCGTCCCTGAGCACCGTGGTGCCTTCGCACCTGCAGGACCGCGACCTGTTCGGCTTCGTCGACCTGAAGACCGACGGCGTGCCGAATCCGCTGGGCGACATCGCCTTCGACGAAGAGCCGTGCTCGACGCCGGCGGCGAACACGATCTCGCTCACCCAGCTCTGACCTGGCGGCGCCGGCCCAGCAGCACCGCCAGGCCGGCGGCCAGCAGCAGGCCGCCGGCCGGTTCGGGCACCGGCGACACCTGCGTCACCCGCAAGGTCGTATCCTCGGTCCAGGCGTACGAGCCGTACCTGTCCCTGTAGAACTCGTAGCTGTACGCCTCGCCGGTTTCCACCGAGATGATGCGCGACTCCCGGTCCGACGGGATCTGGACCCAGCGCCCCGTCATCTCGAACGTGGGACCGAGCGGCCCGTCGGGCGAGAACGTGAAGCGGTCCAGGGTGCAGTGGTTGTTGATGTCGCCCCAGGTGCCGCAAGTGGCATAGTTCCCCGAGATGCCGTCGTTGCCGAATCTGAGCTCGCTCAGTTCCGACCGGTCGATCCAGCCGTCGCGGTTACGGTCCTCGCCCCTGACCAGACCCGTCAAGGTGCTCGGAACGGGCGGCGATGGCGTCGGATCCGGGCTCCAGTTGTAACTGCGGCCGAAAACATCGAGGAATTCCACCCGCCATGTCGTTTCCTGGGCCTGCGCGCCGGCGGCCAGCGCCAGTGCGGCCGCGCCCAGCAGAAGTCGTTTTTCCATCTTCTCTCTCCTCTGGAAAAAGCCCGCTGGGATCGCCCGACGGGCTCGGGCATAGAGTAGTCCTGCAGGGCGGACGTGTCGCGGCAGCGCGAAGCGTGCGCACGAAAATACAACTCGGCAGCAAAGGCCTGAATAAACAGGCATGACCATGCTACCCTGCGCTTTTTGTCACTACCTGAAGAGGATGTCCATGCGTCTGCCCGCCCGCCTGTTCCGTTGCCTGTCCCTCAGCCTGGCCATGCTCGCGCCCGCCGCGGCGCTGGCCGAGCCGAGCGCGATCTACCTCGTGCGCCATGGCGAGAAGGCGGCCGTGGGCCTGGACCCCGAGCTGACCCCGCAAGGCCAGGCACGGGCCCGGTCGATCGCCGCCATCCTGTCCAGGGTGGGCATTACCCAGGTGTTCAGCACGCCGACCCAGCGCACCCGCCAGACCGCGCAGCCGCTGGCCCAGCGCAGCGGGCTCGAGGTGCAGCTGTACGACCCGCGTGCGCCGAAAGCGCTGGTGGAGAAGGTGAAGGCGCTGTCCGGCCCGGTTCTGGTGGTGGGCCACTCGAACACCCTGCCGGAACTGGTGCGCCTGTTCGGCGGCGCGCCCGGCGCCGACATCGCCGACGATGAATACGATCGCCTCTACCAGCTGACGCCGGACGCCGGCGGCGCGGTCAGGACGGTCCTCCTGAGCTCGCCGGCACCCAGCGCACCCTGAAGCTTGGCGAAACTGCCATATTGAAATATTGTCGTGGCAGATGAGCAACCGGCAGTTCCAATGCTTTCCAGCATCAGTTACGATGCATGCGAATCATTGATCGGAGTAAATTTTGGAGCACTTCAAGGCGCGCTTCGAGCACGTCGTCAACCTCATCTACGATACCCTGGAAAACAGGGCCGGCTGGCGCGCCGTACTGGAAGGCATCCATGAGGCGGTCGGCGGACGGGCGGTCCACCTGCTGGCCTTCGATGCCAGGCACGGCGCGCTGTCGTACAGCGACGGCGCCGACATGGCGCCGCAGATCGACCTCGAATACATCCAGAAATACCAGTTCATCGATCCGCGCGTCGAACTGATGCGTACCAAATGGACGGAAGACTGGCTGCACTGCCACGAGCATTTCGACGAGGCCTTCGTGGCCGGGGACCCGTTCTACCAGGAGTTCCTGATCCCGCACGGCGCGCGCTACCTGACGGCCTGCAAGCTGGTCGAGAACGGCGAAGCGACCGTCCTGATGGCCTGCCTGCGCCGACCCGGCGAGGGCCCGATGCCGCCCGAGGCCCAGGCCTTCCTCGACAGCCTGCGTCCACACCTGCAGCGGGCGGCCCGCATGGGCGTGGCCCAGTTCGTGTATTCGGCCCAGGCCCTGGTCGGGCATGCGCTGGTCGACAAGCTGCGCCAGCCGGTGATGCTGCTCACTACCAGTGGAGACGTGGTACTGGCCAATGAGGCGGCGCGCTCCCTGCTCGGCTCGACCAGCCTGGTGCAGGTGGCGGACAAGCGCCTGGTACTGCCGCTCGCCTATCACCGCGCTTTCCTCGATCAGTGTGCGGAACTGGAGCACCAAGTGCGTACCGACACGGGCGTCGACACCGACAAGCCTTTCCGCTCGCTGCACATGAGCAGCGGACCGGGCGAGGCACCCGACGTCCTGTATGGCTTCTTCACCATGCTGGTACCGGAGCGCACCATGGGCAGCTTCGGCCTGCGCCCGCTGGTGATGCTGTTCTTCTACCATCCGAGCTCGGCCCAGGAAATCGATTCGGACCTGCTCGCGGCCGCCTTCGGCCTGTCGCATGCGGAATGCCGCATCGCCTCGCTGCTGGCCGACGGCCTGCCGCTCAAGAGCATTGCCGATACACTCGGCGTCCAGTACGACACGGTGCGCAAGCAGCTGATGTCGATCTACCAGAAAACCGCGACCAACCGCCAGCCGGAACTGGTGCGGCTCCTGATGAACCTTCCCGCGTCGGCGGTGCAACGCGCACTCAAGGCCGACGGCAACATACCCAAAGGATGTGCCTCTTGACTCCGACCGCTTCACCGACCATCTTCATCAGCATCGCGTCCTACCTCGACCCCATGCTGTTCTTCACCCTGAACGACGCGGTAGCCAAGGCCAGCCGTCCCGAGCTGCTGTCGCTGGGCGTGGTCGACCAGCACGTCGAGGACCAGCGCGCCGCGATCGCCGCCCTGCCCTTCGCGCGCCAGGTGCGCTACGTGCACCTGCATCCGCAGGACACGCTGGGCGTGAGCTGGGCGCGCAGCACCGCCTTTTCGCTGTATGACGGCGAAGCCTTCCTGCTGCAGGTCGACTCGCACACGCTGTTCGAGCCGGGCTGGGACGAGCAGCTGCGCAGCCTGCACGCCAGGCTGCGCGAACGCTCGGCCAAGCCGATCGTGAGCACCTATCCCTACCGCTTCGACATGGTCGACGGCGTGCCGCAGTACACCCCGAGCGAGGGCCGCACCGCGCTGGTGCTGCGCCCGCATCCGGAAAAGAACCCGACGCCCGGCGACGCCGTGCTGCGCTTCATGGCGCGCCACCTGTTCACCAGCGAACCGGTAATGGGCTGCCACGTCTCGGCCGGCTTCCTGTTCGCGGCCGGCGCCTTTGTCGAGGAAGTGCCCTACGACCCCTACCTGTACTTCCACGGCGAGGAGCAGAGCCTGGCGGTGCGCGCCTTCACGCGCGGCTGGGACATCTTCCACCCGCTCACCACCCCGGTGTACCACCTGTACAAGACCGAAGGCACGCCCTACGAAACCCACCACTGGCACGGCGAGACCGATGCGCAGCGCGCCTTCCAGTCGGCCTACCTGACCGAACGCGCCAAGCAGCGCCTGAACCGGCTGCTGACCGGCGACGGCCTGCCCGGCGCCTATGGCCTCGGCAGCGCGCGTACGATGGAACAGTACAAGGAACTGAGCGGGATCGACTACGCCAACGGAATCGTCACCGATCCCTTCGGCGGCCAGCTCTGCTGAACGGATTTTTCGCCGCGCCATGAAAAAACCCCCGGCAGCCGCAAGCGGCTGCCGGGGGTTGTCGTTTGCGGCCCGTAGCGGCGCCGCCGTCATGCTCAGGTCGGGAAGCCCACCAGCGTAATCATGCCCTGCGAGTGAGTGACCTCGGTGTTCGCATCGTTGGTGTAGTCGCGCTGGCCATCGCCGTCCTTGTCATCCCAGATATGGACGTTGTAGTGCTCGATGCCCTTGACGTAGTTGGTCTCGCCGGCGGCGACGATCTTGTACTGGTAGCCGGCCGCCTGGGCCGCGGCATCGTCTCCGCTCAGCGTGCCGGTCAGTACGGTGAACTTCACCGCGTCGCGCTCAGCCGCGCTGCCGACGTAGATATCGAGGATATCCCCGGCCGCGCTCCGCGAGGAGTTGCCCAGGCTGGTGCCGCCATCGAGGTAGTTGACACCCTTGCCGAGCACGAAGCTGTCCGCATACGCGGTACCGACGATGGTGTCGCCACCCCCGCGTGCATCGAGGTACACACCGCCCCCAAACTGCGCCATCAAGGCCTTTACCTCGGTGGACAGCAGGTCGCTGGCCAACACGTTCTCGCTGAAGCTAGTGCCGTTGATCCAGGCAAAGTTGCCCATGGTCGCCAGGTCCTGGCCATCGGTGGACTTGGTCGGGTCGGCCGCGCTTGCCTTCTGTTCGCCGACATGGACCGCCAGCTCGATCTGCTTGACGAAGCTGATCTCGCCATTCTCGCGGATGCCGTCGCCGTCGTCGGCCCAGTGCGAGACGCCAACCGACTCGATGCCCTTGAGGTAGTCGAACTCGGCTCCGCGCTCGAGCTTGAAGGTGTAGCCGGCCTGGAAGGCCGCCAGGTCGTCCCCGGTGGCGCTTGCCGTCAACTGCACCGCGCGTACTGCCGCAGCTTCTACGGCGCTGCCGGCGTAGACGTTCATGTAGTCGCGCGCGGCGTTGCCCTGCGGATCAAGACCGGTGTTCGTGCCGCCGTCGATGCGGTTGAAGCCTGCGCCGGCTTCGATGTGGTCACCGTAGGCCGAACCGGTGAAGCTGTCGTTGCCGCCACGGAGATCGGCGTACACGCCCCGCTTGTACTGGTCCATCAGGCCACGGGTCGCCGCCGACACGTCGGTCGCCACGTTCACGCTCTCGCTGCCGGCCCAGCCATTCACCCAGGCAAAATGCATGGAGTTGGCCAGCGGACGGCCGGAGGAATCCTGCGCCGGATCGGTGGCGCTGAGCTGCACCTCGCCCACGTAGGTCGACATCCATTCGCCACGCAGATGCTGCAGTTCGCCGCCCTGAGCCACGCCATCGCCATTCGCATCCTGCCATTGCCAGATGTTCAGGTTTTCGATGTTGCGCACGTAGCTGACATTGTTGGCGCCGTCGACCACCTTGGCGCTGTAGCCGGCCGTGGCCGCGGCCACGTCGGCGGCGCTGCCGTCCAGCGCCAGCACACGTACCGCGTCGGCCTGCGCCTGGTCGGCGACCAGCACGCGCAGCGTGTCGCGCCCCGGACCGCCGAACAGATTGCCGGTGTTCGCGCCGCCGTCGATATGGTCGGTGCCGGTCCCCATCGTGAACTCGTCGCTGTAGACAGTGCCGGTGGCGCGGTCGTCGCCGCCGCCCATCTGGAAGCGGGCGCCGCGCTGGAACTCGTCCATCAGGGCGCGCGCCGCCGCCGAGAAGCCGGTCGGGGCGAAGGTTTCCCCATGGGCCGAGCCGTTCACGCTGGCGAAGTAATCGACATTGGCCAGCAGGCGGTTTTCCGTGCTCATCGCCGGGTTGGCGTAGGCGCGCACGACCTCGGTCGTGACCAGGCCGATCTCCACCGTCGTGGTGCCGACCGTCTCCAGCGCGCCGCCACGGCCCTGCTGTCCGCCGTTACGGTCCGAGAAGCTCCATTCGATCGTGACCGACGACTGCGGGGCGGCCGAGGTGTTCGCGTAGCCGATGCCGTGCAGCGCACGGTTGACCAGGTCCTGCGGTGCCGGATAGTTGAAGCCCAGCGTCAGCGTGCCCGATCCGTGCTGGACCCAGCCCAGCTGAATGCCCGCGACGGTGATCTGGCCGTTGGCGAAGCTGACCTCGCCCATGGCCGAGAACACGTCCTGGGCATTCGCGCCGCCCTGGCGCGTCAGCGTGAGCGTGGCGCCGCTGTAATCGTCGCGTGCCGACATTTCGGCATCGTAGATGGCGGCATTGGCGTCCAGTACCACAGGACGCAGGCCGTCGCTCCGGACCGTGCCGCCGAGCGAATTCACCTGGCTGGCGTGGAAGCCGGTATCGAGGCTGCCGTCCAGGTTGAAGCGCGCCAGCACCATGCTGGCGTCGCCCGCCAGGTTGAAGTGGGCCGTGCCCAGCACGACCAGCTTGCCGCCGACCAGTTCGATTCCGTTGACGATATCGCCGATCCCGCGCAGCGGCAGCGCCGCGACGCCGCTCGCGCCGAAGCCGGCGTCGAGGGTGCCGTTGGCATTGAAACGCAGCAGGGTGATGTCGCCCCCGAGACCGCCCTTGCCGTCGCTCGAGCCCGCCACGATGATTTTGCCGTCGTCCAGCACCAGCATGTGCGCGCCGCGGTCGTCGAAGCCGGTGGTGTGCACCAGGGTCTTGCCGCCCGTGCCGAAGCTCGTGTCGAGCGTGCCATCCGCGTTCAGGCGTACCAGCGACACGTCGTAGTCGCTGGTCGATTCTGCTCCGCTGCGGCTGCTGCCCGCGAGCAGGATCTTGCCGCCGGCAAGCAGGCTAACGGCGGAGACCGTGTCAGCACCGGGGCCGATCGGCAGCACCGTCTTGCCGCCGTTGCCGAAACCGGCATCGAGGCTGCCGTCTTGGTTCACGCGGAGCAGCGCCAGATCGGTGCCCGCCTGGCCCGGCGCGGTACCGGCCAGCAGCAGTTTGCCGTCGGACTGAACCAGCATGGTGTTCGGCGTGTCGAAGCCGGCTCCGAAGGGAACCACCAGCTTGCCGCTGCCGTTGAAGCCCGTGTCCAGGCTGCCGTCTGCGTTCAGACGCACGATGCCGAAGTCGTTATCGGTGCTGCCGATGCCGATGGCGCCCGCCAGCACGATCTTGCCGTCGGCCTGCACCAGCAGGTCACGCGGCGTTTCCTGCCTGTCGCCCAGCGAGACGACCGCCTCGCCGTTCACACCGAAGCCCGTGTCCACGCTGCCGTCGGCGTTGTAGCGCACCAGCTTCAGGTCGGAGCTGGCAGCGAGGGAGGTCGAGAACGGCACCAGGATCTTGTCGCCCTGGAGGACGGGCGCGCCGATGCTGCCGAAGAAGGTCGGCAACATGACACGGCCGCCGTTGCCGAAGCTGCTGTCGAGCGAACCGTCCGCATTCGTGCGCAGCAGCGCCGCGACGTAATTGCTGCCGGCGTCGACACTGTCGATCAGCGCCACGGTCACCGCCTTGCCGCTGGCGGCGGTGGCGAAGCCGATCGGCGTCAGGTCGTAGCCGGCATCGATGACCGCCACACCCGCCGGGGCGCCGGCGAAACTCGGTGCGGTATTCATGCCGAGCGTTTCGCTGCGCACCCAGGTGACTTCATTGGCCGGATCATCGTTGCCGCGGTAGTCGCGCTGTCCATCGCTGTTCTTGTCGTTCCAGATCTGGATGTTGACCCGCTCGATGTTCTTCACGTAGTCGGTCGAGACCGAGCCGTTGGCGATCTTGAAGCGGTAGCCCTCGATGAAGGCCTGGGCATCGGCGCCGCTCATGGCGGCACTCAGTTCGGTGATCTGCAGCGCGTCGGCAGCGGCCTGGTCGGCGACGAAGACGTCGAGGACGTCCTCGGCCGGCCGGCCGCCATTGTTGACGCCCAGGTTGGCCCCGCCGTCGAGCTTGTTGGTGCCGGTGCCAAGCATGAAGAAGTCGCCAAACGCCGATCCGACGACACTGTCGTTGCCCGCCCCGACGTCCACATAGACGCCGCGGCCGTACTGGCTGATCAGCCCCTGGGTCTTGGCGCTGACATCGCTCGCGACGGAGAAGCTGTCGTCTCCCTGCGCGCCATAGGCCCAGGCAAAGTGCGAATGATTCGACAGCGGGTTGCCACCACTGTCCTGGCCTGGATTGGTGCTGCTGACGACTACTTCGTCCACCTGCAGGGCCAGCGGGATGCGGCGCAGGTACTGGACTTCGCCGTTGTGCTCGCGCTGGCCGTTTCCATTGGCATCCTTCCAGGCGAAGATGTTGACCGTTTCGATGTTCTTCACGTAGTCGATCTCGGCGCCTGCCACGATCTTATAGGCGTAGCCCTTGTCGTAGGCCAGCGCATCGTCGCCGCTCATGCCGGCGGTGAGCGTCACCGCCTTGACCTGCGCACCTGCCGCGGCGTCCGCCACGTAGATGTCGAGCGCGTCGCGCGCACGGCCGCCTTGCGGCATGTTGCCGGCCTGGGCGCCGCCGTCGATCCAGTTGGTGCCGGCGCCGGCGGTGAAGTTGTCGCCATAGGCCGAGCCGACGATGGTGTCGTTGCCCGCACCGGTGTCGGCGTACACGCCGCGTTGGTAAGTGTCCATGCGGGCGCGGGTCGCGGCCGACACGTCGACATTGGCGTCGAAGCGGTCGTCCTGGTCCCAGCCGTTGGCCCAGGCGAAGTGCATGATGTCGGACAGCGCGGCGTCTGGGTCGATCTCGTCGACACGCAGCTTCACCGGGATCTCGCGCACCCAATGCATCGTCTCGCCGGCATCCTGCTGGCCATTGCCGTTGGCGTCGTTCAACTTGAAGATGACGATCGACTCGACATTCTTGACATAGTCGGTTTCGCTACCGTTGACGACCTTGACGTCGTAGCCGGCCGTAAACGCGGCGGCATCCTCGCCCGTCGCACCGGCGTCGAGCCTGGTGACCTTCACCGCGGCGGCCTGCGCGTCGCTCGTGACGTAGACGTTGAGGCGGTCGAAGCCGGCTCCATTGGCATACGGATGGGCGCCATCGTTGGCGCCGCCATCGATCCGGTTCACGCCGCTGCCCATGGTGAAGTCGTCGCTGTAGGCGGTGCCGGTAACGGTGTCATTGCCCGGGCCCATCACGAACGTGGCGCCGCGCTGGTACTGCTGCATCAGGCCCTGCGTCGCGGTCGAGAAGCCGGTGGTCGCGTCGAAAGCCTCGCTGCGGGCGCTGCCGTTCACCTGCGCCAGGAAGTCGAGGTCGGCCATCGGCTGGCCGGAGGTCGACACGCCAGGCTGGCGTTCGGCCACTTCGCGCACCAGCACGCCGATGCGAACCTGGGTGCTGGCGAGCGCGCCGAGCGCGCCGCCGATGCCCTGGCTGCCGTCGTTGCCGTCGCTGAAGCGCCAGTCGATCGTGACCGTGTCCGGCGGAGTGGCACTGGCATTGGCGTAGGCGATGCCGTGCAGTGCACGGTTGACCAGGCCCTGGCTGGCCAGGTTGTTAAAGGTGATCGCGAGGGTGCCGCCGGCCTGCGATACGCTGCCGATGGTGATCCCGCCGACCCGCAGGGCCCCGTCGGAGATCAGCACTTCACCGCTGCCCGAGAACAGGTCGTCGGCGCTGGCGCCGCCCTGGCGCTCCAGCGTGATCCTGGCGCCGCCATAGTTGCCGCGCGCGGCCAGCTCGGCGTCGTACACGGCGACGTTACTGTCGAGGACCTGGGGGCGCAGCCCGTCGGCGCGAACCAGGCCGCCATCGAGCGTCGACACCGGCGCCGGGTTGAAGGTCGGGTCGAGCCGGCCGTCCGCGTCGAGGCGGGCGATCAGGCTGTTGGCGTCGTACTGCATGCTGATATAGGCGGTGGCGAACACGACGATCTTGCCGTCCGCGAGCGCCAGGCCGACGGCGTTGACGCCGGCGCCGTTGGACGGGATCCTGGCCGTGCCGTTGATGCCGAACGCAGTATCGGGGCTGCCGTCCTGGTGGTAGCGCGTCAGCGCCAGGTCGCCGCCGGTGCTGCTCGTCAGCGGCTCGCCGACGCTGCCGAGGACGACGATCTTGCCGTCGGCCTGCACCTGGATCCGGTTGTAGAGGTCATTGCCTTCGCTCAGGCGCGCCTTGACCATGCCGCCGCTGCCGAAGCTCGCGTCCAGCGAGCCGTTCGCGTTCAGGCGCACCAGCAGCCCGTCGACGTCGCCGCTGCCGTCGCCGGTGCGCATGGTACCGGCCAGCAAGAGCTTGCCGTCGGGGAGCACGATCACGTCACGCGCGGTGTCGGTGCCCGGACTCACCGGCAGCATCACCTGGCCGCCGGTGCCGAAGCCGGTGTCGAGGGTGCCGTCGGCGTTGAAGCGGGCCACCGCGACGTCCAGCCTGGCGCTGCCGGTCGCATAACCGACCAGCACGATTTTCCCGTCCGGCTGCAGGGTCGCGCCTGCCACCGTGTCGTTCCCGGCCGCGATCGACAGGGTCGCGAAGCCGGTCTGGTTGAAGCCGGTGTCCAGGCTGCCGTTCGCGTTCAGGCGGGTCACCGCCATGTCGCCGGTCGCGCCCGCGGCGGTCCAGCCGGCCACCACGATCTTGCCGTCGGGCTGGACCATCAGCTTGACCGGCTGGTCGTTGCCGGCGCTAACGTTGATGACCGCCTGGCCACCGTTGCCGAACGTGGTGTCGGGCGAGCCGTCCGCGTTCAGGCGCAGCACGCGCATGTCGTAGGGCTGGCCGGTCGTGGTGGCCGCCACCAGTACCTTGCCGTCCGCCAGTTCCACCGGCGCGGCGTTGGAGAAGCTGCGCAGGCCGGCTATCTCGACGCGGCCGCTGCCGCCGCCATAGGATGTGTCGACGCTGCCGTCGGCATTGTGGCGCGCCAGCACGCCGCGGCTCGGTGTGCCGTCGTTGGTGTAGAGGACGTGGAAGCTGAGCAGCTTGCCGCCGGCGAGCACGGTGCCGCCCGTGGTCGAGTAGCTGTCGCCGACCGCGTCGATCGCCACGCCTGCCGGAGCGCCGGCGAAGGTCGGCGCGCTGTTGGACCGGTCCGGCTGCTGCGGCTGCTCACCCAGCTGGATCGAACGGGCGAAGCTGATTTCGTTGGCAGGATCGCCCTGCGGACCGCCGTCCTGGAAGCCGTCGCCGTCCTTGTCGTTCCAGACCAGCACGTGGACCTGCTCGACGTTCTTCACGTAGTCGACTTCGATGGTGCCGTTGGCGACCTTGTACTGGTAGCCGAGGGCGAAGGCGTCGGCGTCGGCGCCGGTGGAGCTGGCGCTGAGTTTCGTGACCGCGACGGCGTCCGCCGCGGCCTGGTCGGCCACGTACATCTGGATCACGTCGGCCGCGTTGCCGCCGCCCGGGCTGGTGCCCTGGTTGGCGCCGCCGTCGATGTAGTTCACGCCGGCGCCGGCGACGATGTTGTCGCCGTAGGCACTGGTGACGATACGGTCGTTGCCGGCGCCGGTGTCGACGAAGACGCCGCGTCCGGCCGTGTCCATCAGGGCGCGGGTCGGCGCCGAGACATCCGTCGCGGCATTGAAGCTGTCGTCGCCGGCGGTGCCGGTCGCCCACGCCAGGTGCATGTAATTGGCCGTGCTGGTGCCGGCAGCGATCTCGTGGACCTCGAGCGCCAGCGGGATATGCCTGCCGGTTCCCGCGCCGGGCACGTGGATCGACACTGCTTCGATGTTCTTGAGGTAGTCCTTCTGGCTGCTGTCCGCGCCGTAGGTGACCATCCAGGTGTAGTCCGGGTTGTCCGAGGCCACCACCTTCACCGCGTTCATCGCGGCGACGCTGGCCACCTCGATCTGGAACACGTCGCTGGCCTTCTTCCCGTCCGGACCGGTGTTGGCGCCGCCGTCGACACGCGAATTGCCGGCACCATTGCGGATGAAGTCGCCGTAGCCGGTGCCGACGATGGTGTCGTTGCCATCGCCGCCGTCGATCCACACGCCGCGGCCGCGACTTGCCATGGCCGCCGTCAAGGGGCTCGACAGCATGCCGGCCGCGCCCATGTCGATGCTGTCGGCGCCGGCGGTGCCGTTCACCCAGGCCAGGTGGGAATAGTTGCCGACGTTGCTGTCGGCCAGGTTGGCCTCCTGCACGGTCACCGTCAGCGGGATGTCGCGCGCGAAGCTGCTGCCGCCGTCGCCCGTGGCAATCTGGATGGAGACGCGCTCGATGCCCTTGATGTAGTCGGTCTCGGCGCCTGCGCTTACCTTGTGGGTGTAGCCGGCCGCGAGTGCCGCTGCATCCTCGGCCGTCCCGCCGGCAGCCAGCGCGGTGACCTGCACCGCATCGGCTGCGGCCTGGCTGGCCACGGTCACGCGCAGCACGTCCTGGGCCTTGCCTCCCCAGGGCGCGGTGCCGGTATTGGCGCCGCCATCGACGTAGTTGATGCCGGCGCCGGCATCGATGTCGTCGCCGTAAGCCGAGCCGGTCACCGTGTCATTGCCGCCTTCCATGTCCGCGTAGATGCCGCGGCCGTGCTGGGCCATCAGCGCGCGGGTCGCGGCGGACAGGTCGGATGCGGCATCGAAGCGCTCGGCGCCCTCGGTACCCTGGGCCCAGGCGAAGTGCATGTGCTGGTCCAGGTTCTGCGTGCCGGATGCGATCTCCTGCACCCGCAGCGCCAGCGGAATCCATTTACCGGTGCTGGTGCCGCTGACGTGGACCGAAATCGCTTCCACGTTCTTCAGGTAATCCTTCTGGGTGTTGCCGGCGCCATAGGTCACCATCCAGGTGTAGGCATTGTCGTCCGATGCCTCGATCCGGATCGCGTCCATCTCGGCGGCGCTGCCGACCGAGATCTCGAACACGTCCTGGCCGCCGATGTTGGCGCCGCCGTCGATCTTCGCATTGCCGGCACCGTTACGGATGTTGTCGGCATAGGCGCTGCCGACGATCGTGTCGGCGCCCGCGCCGCCGTCGATCCACACGCCGCGGCCATGGCTCGCCATGGCGGCCTTCAGCGGGGCCGACAGCAGGGTCGAAGCGGCGCCGGCGTCGATGCTGTCGCCGCCGGCAGTGCCGTTGACCCACGCCAGGTGATAATGGCTGGCCAGGTTCGGCGCGGCCAGGTCGGCCTCACGCACTACCACCGCGAGCGGGATGTCGCGCGCCCAGGTGCTGCCGCCGTTGCCGGTGGCGATCTGCACGGTGACCCGCTCGATGCCTTTCAGGTAGTCGGTCTCGTTGCCTGCCACGACCTTGTGCGTGTAGCCGTCGGTGATCGCCTGATCGTCCGCTCCGCTCATGCCGGCAGCCAGCTGCGTTACCTGCACGGCATCCGCGTCGGCCTGGCTGGCGACGGTCACGCGCAGCACGTCCTGGGCCTGGCCGCCCCATGGCGGCGAGCCGGCGTTGGCGCCGCCGTCCACGTGGTTGGTGCCGGCGCCCATGCTGAAGTCGTCGCCGTAGCCGCTGCCCTGCGCCCGGTCGTCACCGGCGCCCATGTCGACCCAGACGCCACGGCCGTGCTGGTCCATCAGGGCCTTGGTCGCCGCGGACAGGTCGGTGGACGCACTGAAGCGGTCCGCGTGTTCGGTGCCCTGGACCCAGGCGTGGTGCATCTGGGTCGCGGCGTTCTGGCCGGCGCCGATCTCGTGCACCTGCACGGCCAGCGGAATCCATTTGCCGGTCGAAGTTCCCGTCACGTTGACCGAGATCGCCTCGATGCTCTTCAGGTAGTCCTTTTCGGTCTTGCCGTCGCCATAGGTGACCATCCAGTCATAGGCCGGGTCGTCGGATGCGACCACGCGCACGGCGTCCATCTCGGCCTGGCTTGCCACCGAGATCTCGAAGACGTCCTTGCCGCCGATGTTGGCGCCGCCGTCGACCTTGGCGTTGCCGGCGCCGTTACGGAAGTTGTCGGCATAGCCGGTCCCGGTGATCGTGTCGTTGCCGGCGCCGCCGTCGACCCAGACCCCGCGCCCGCGCGCGCCGATCGCGGTCTTGAGCGCCGCCGACAGCAGGGCGGTGTCGCCGGACAGGTCGATGACGTCGACGCCCTGGGTGCCGTTCACCCAGGCCAGGTGGTAATAATTGCTGCTGGTATTGGTCAGATCGGCCTCGTGCACGACCACGGCCAGCGGGATGTCACGCACCCAGCTGCTGCCGCCGTCAGGGTTCGCGACCTGCACGGTGATGCGTTCGATGCCCTTGATGTAGTCGGTCTCGCCGCCCGCCACCACCTTGTGGGTGTAGCCGTCGGCGAGGGCCTGCGCATCCGCTCCGCTCATGCCGCTGGCCAGCTGGGTCACCTGCACGGCATCCGCGGCGGCCTGGCTCGCCACGAGCACGTGCAGCACGTCCTGCGCCTTGCCGCCCCAGGGCGGGGAGCCGGCGTTGGCGCCGCCGTCCACGTAGTTGGTGCCGGCGCCCATGGTGAAGTCGTCGCCGTAGCCGCTGCCCTGCGCCGTGTCGTTGCCGGCGCCGGTGTCGATCCAGACGCCGCGTCCGTGCGTGGCCATCAGGGTCTGGGTGGCGGCCGAGACGTCGGCCATGGAGAAGTTGTCGTTGAAGCTGGTGCCCTGCACCCAGGCCAGGTGCATGAATTCGGCCGGCTTGCTGTCCGCGGCGACTTCGTGCACGTCGAGCGCGAGACGGATCGTCTTGACGTAGCTGTTGTCCGTGGACAGGAACACGTTCACCTGCTCGACGTTCTTCACGTAGTTGGTATCGGTGCCGTTGACGATCTTGAAGCGGTAGCCGGCGGCATACGCCTCGCCATCCGGGCCGGTGGCCGAAGCGGCGATCTCGACCGCCTTCAGGGCGGCGCCGGCGGCGGCACTGTCGACGAAGACGTTGAGGACGTCGCGCGGCTTGCCGCCGTGCGGCAGCGAACCGCCGTTGGCGCCGCCGTCGATCCGGTTGTTGCCGCTGCCGGCGTCGATGATGTCGGCATAGTCCGAGCCGATGACGGTGTCGTCGCCTGCGCCCATGTTGACCACGATGCCGCGGTTGTACTGGATCATCAGCGCGCGCATCGCCGGAGTAATGCTAGCGCTCGCGAAATCGAAGATCTCCGCCGCGGCCGTGCCGTTGGCGATGACAAAATAATACTGGGCGCTCAGCGCCGAACCCCACTGGGTCTTGGTGTTGTCGGTCGGGTCGAGCGGAATTTCGTTGATAGTGATGGTCATTGCGTTGTCCTCGGTGCGTCCGTGTCGTGTGCGTTCGTTGTCGCCTGCTTAACCGCGCGGGAAGTCGCTCGGCGGTGGGGCCGGAGCGGCCGTCGGCGGCGCGGTCGGCGCGGCGGTCGGGGCCGGGGTCGGCGCACTGGTCGGGGCCGCGGTCGGCGCGGCAGTCGGGGCAGCGGTCGGAGCAGGAGTTGGCGCGGCGGTCGGGGCTGCGGTTGGCGCGGCAGTCGGAGCCGCGGTTGGTGCCGGCGTCGGCGCGGCGGTCGGCGCGGCGGTCGGTGCCTGGGTCGGCGCCTGCGTTGGTGCCTGGGTCGGTGCCTGGGTTGGTGCCTGCGTCGGCGCCTGGGTTGGTGCCTGCGTCGGCGCCTGGGTCGGGGCCGCGGTTGGCGCCTGGGTCGGCGCCGGGGTCGGGGCCGCGGTCGGTGCCTGGGTCGGCGCCGCCGTCGGTGCCGGGGTCGGTGCCTGCGTCGGGGCCGGGGTTGGCGCCTGGGTCGGGGCCTGGGTCGGGGCTTGCGTCGGAGCGGGCGTCGGCGCCAGGGTCGGTGCCTGGGTCGGGGCCTGGGTCGGCGCCGGCGTCGGTTGCGTCACGGGCAGTCCCTGGATCGCCTGCAGCACGCCGGCAAGCAAGGTGGAGGGCTGGGCGGATGCAGCCGGTACGCCGGTCAGCGCGCTGGTGGCGCTCACCAGCGCCACGGTGACCGCCGGCAGGCCGGCTTCGGCCGCGACCGTTGCAAGGCGCAGCGGCTGGCCGGCAGGCGCCTGGGTGATCGTGGCCGCCACCGTCTCGGCGCGGTTCTGCACGTCGTCGACGATACGGATGATGGGATCGACGTACAGCGTCAGCAGCGGCTGCAGCGCCGCACCGGTCGCACCCGGTGCCGCCTGCATCACGCGGCCCACGCCGACCGCCAGGCTCGCTTCCACCAGGTTGGCTACGTCGGCCGCCAGCATCACCGTACCGCGGGCGGCGGCGCGGTTGGTCAGCAGGCGGTCCTGGTTGGTGACGGCACCTTGCACCAGTCCGCTGACCGAGGTCGCACCGCCGGACACGCTGATGCGCGTCAGTTCCGCGGCCACCGCCTGGGCCACCCGGCCATAGGCAGCGGTCGCGTCGGCTTCGGTACTGGTCTTCTCGGTACGCGCCATGACTTCCATGGCCTTCTGCAGGGCGACCATCTTCTGGATCAGGGTCGGCTCGGTGGCGGCCACCGTCAATGGGTCGCGGTCGAGCACCAGGACCGAGGACAGGCCGAACACGCGCGCCACGGTCTCGCGCGCCTGGGCCAGGTTAGGCGCCGCGCCGGAGGCGACCATCGCTTCGGCGAGCGTCGTGAGAGGCGTGATGGTCACCGAGGGCTTGCTGGCCGCGTCTTCGACCATTGCGCTCATCGCATAGCTGAACGGCAGCCCGGTCGAGGTGTCGGTGCCGCCCGTCACCCGCAGGCGCTGGCCGTTGACCTGGGCGATGGCCGCGGCCACCGTCAGGCTGAACTTGCCGCTGGCGTCGGTCACTGCGGACGGCTCGGCGCCGTCGCGCTGGCCGTTGTTGTTCTGGTCGAGCCAGACCGTCGAGCCGCTCAGGTAGCCGTCGACGATCACGCCGGTCAGTACCGTGCTGGGCGCCGGCGGTTGGGCAATCGGGCCGGGGCCGGCAGGCGGGGCGGAATCGCCTCCTCCACCGCCACAGCCTCCGAGGGCAAAGGCGATAGTCAGGGCGAGGGTGGATCGTTGTGGCAGGGTCGGTTTGGGCATGGTCCTTGTCTTTCAGCGCGAGTGCATGAGCGCGCCGGGCGACAAGCTGCAGGTGCGAAGACACCTGCGACATGGCTCCGCCATGCACGCGCACGGCGGAACGCACCATGCCGCATGGAGCGGCATGGATCTCTTTCAGGTCGGTGGTTCTCTCACCTGCGCAGTTTGTCTTTTTTTGTAACCGGAGCGCAGTTCACGCGAGACTAGGGGAGTTATTGACTCTTAGCAATACCTCAATTGAGGAATGTATCTGAACGACAACAAAAGTATCCAGTAGAAATGAAAGCGGCGCACCGCAGTGCGCCGCCAGGTCATCCGGAGGGAGTTTCAGGGCGCGGCGTGCGTGCGCAGCACCGGATACAGGTTGAAGCGTTCGTCCCAGGACGAATGACGCTTGTAGAAGAAGTCCAGGCGCGCGTGCGGGTTCCCGGCGAAGGCCGGGTCGGTCTCGACGCGGCGCTTGAACTCCGCCGCCAGCGCCGGATCCGCCGCCATCTGCTCGCGCGCCACGTCCTCGGCCACGTATTCTTCCATGTACTCCTTGCGCTCGAAGGCGTTGTTGAACAGGCCCCAGGCCAGCAGCGAGTCCGGTGCCTGCGGCTCCAGCATGGCCACCACCAGGCGTGCCTTCGGCTGGTTGACCGGCACGTACAAGGATCCCGGCAGTACCGGGCGCGGCTCGGCCTTCCAGGCGCCGTCCAGCGTCAGGCGCTGGTGCGACTCGAAGGAAGTGGCGCCGAAGCTCGCCTTGTCGGCACGGAAGGTTTCCACGGGCGCCTGGGCGATCGCCTTGTCCAGCTTGCGGAAAGCGATGCCGTGCAGCGCCAGTTTCTTCCCGACGATGTCGGCGTAGGCGGCCGGCACGATGTAGCCGGCGCGTGGCGCGCTGACCAGGCGATCCGGCACGACTTCCTCGCGCAGCGGCACGCGCCAGACCTGCGGCTTGCTCTCGTCATAGCGGGTCATCAGCATGCCGGACACCTCGGACTGGGTACGGGTGTACGCGTAGCCCTGGAAGTCGACCATCTCGGTCTTGTCGGTGGTGCGGTAGCTCAGCGCCACCTGGGTGCCGGCCAGTTTGGTGGCGCGGGCGTCGGCGGCCAGTGCGGCCTGCTGCCATTGCTTGCCGTTCTGCGCGACCTGTTCCAGGATCGAGATCACGGTGTTGTGGGTCACGCGCACGCGGGTCGGGTAATCCTTCCACGAATGGGTCTCGACCAGCAGCGCCATGCGGTTACGCAGCGGGAAGTAGCCGGTCGAGAAGCGCGGGTCCGAGACGCTGTCGACGAAGCCGGACTGCGGATCGTCGGTCTTGGCGAAGGACATGTAGTAGGACTGCGGCATCGAGCCCTGCTTGGCGATGTCGGCGATGACCTTGCTGCGCAGGGCCAGGCCGGCCTTGCGGAATTCCGGGTCGCCCGAATACACCGGCTCGACCTGGATCGAGACGTCGTGCTGGAACTTGGCGCCGTCGGTGACGTGCAGGTCGACGTAGGTCAGCGGGTCCCAGGCGTTGACCAGCTTGAGCATGGCCTGCATCTCGGGCGCGTCGGCCTTCACGTAGTCGCGGTTCAGGTTGAAGTTCTGGGCGGTGGTGCGCCAGCCCATCTCGACCGGGCCGCGCTGGTTCGGGCGGTTCCACTTGCCGAAGCGCTCGTGGCCGTCGACGTTGAACACCGGGACGAAGACCAGCACCTGCTTGTCCAGGGCGCCTTTCGCCAGCTTGCCGTTCAGGGTCTCGCGCAGGGCCAGGAAGCCGGCATCCTTGCCGTCGATTTCGCCGGCATGGATGCCGCCCTGGATCAGGGTCACCGGCAGGCCCTGCTTCTTCGCGGCCTGCGGCGTGAACGCGCCGCTGTTCGAGACGATCAGCGCCATCATCGGACGGTTCTCCGGCGTGCGGCCGAACTCGATGCACTTCACCTGCTTCGGATAGGCCTTCGCGAAGTCGCCGCACAGCTTGATGACTTCATCATAGCGGCCGGTCGCCTGGAAGCCGGAGCGCTCGGAAATGGTGGTCAGGTCGGGGGCGGCTTGGACAGCGGGAACGGCGGCCAGCAGGGCCAGCAGCAAGGCGGAACGGATCATCGGGAAAACTCCAGCAATCGTCGAGGTGGCAAAGCCGACGATTATAGACCTGTTTCCAGAATGAAAAGAGCCCGGCAGCATGCGCTGGCCGGGCTCGTTTGTATCAGGCGAAGCTTACTGGCGCGGCTTCGTGTAGATCGAGATTTCCTTCGCCGGATGGCGCACCAGCTCCATGTTTACCTGGCGCGCGCGGGTGGCCGGCGGGCAGGTACCGGTTTCACGGTAGGCCAGGGCCGCGGCCAGCAGGCCTTCGCTGCGGTCGCCCAAGGGGCGCGTCAGGTCATCGGCCACCTGGCAGGTCGGCGCCAGGCCATCCGAGAAATCGCCGAAGCCCTTGTTGTTCACGCCCTTGAACTCGATCGAGAAGTAGGTGGTGCCGCAGTTCGGCACCGGCGTGAAGCCGTAGGGCTTGCCGCAGGTCTGGCTGCCGATCACGTCGACCTGGATGTCGGCGCCGCGCAGGCCGTTGATCACCGCTTCGCTGGCCGAGCAGCTGCCCGAGGTGGTCAGGACGGTGACGCGCTTCAGGCCCAGGTAAGGCAGCGGCGTACCGGCGCGCACCGGGTTCGGCGAGCTGAAGCCGTAGGCCATGCTCAGGAAGGGAATCGCCTGCTGCTGCGGGGTCTTGTCATTGAACTGAGGACGCTCGAAGATCTTGCCTGCAGTCAGCTCCGGACCGGCGATCATGTAGGACAGCTCGCTGGCGATGTACAGCAGGCCGCCGCCGTTGTAGCGCATGTCGAGCACCAGGTCGCTCACGGCGGCCTGCTTGAAGGTGGTGAAGGCATCCACCAGTTCCTTCTCCGACACCGCGTTGTGGGTCTCGAAGCTCAGGTAGCCGACCTTCCCGGTCGGGGTGTCGAGCACCTGCACGTGCTTGACCGGGTCGATGCGCACTTCCGCGCCGGTCATCGACACGTCGAAGCTGGTACCGCCGCGCTGCAGGGTGAACTGGTGCGCCTGGCCGGCCGTCTCCGGGAACAGGCCGGCATTGATCCTCTCGACCTGGTCGGCGGTGCTGCCGTTGACGAAGTCGACGCCGTCCACCTTGAGCAGCATGTCGCCGCGGCGCAGGCCGGCGGCTTCGGCCGGCGAGCCCGGCTCCACCAGGGTCACGAGCCAGGTGCGCGGCACGGTGGCGCTGTTGCGCTTCCAGGTCACCCCATAGCCCAGGTCGATGCCGGAGGTCTGCAGCTTTTCCCAGTCCTCGGTGGCGTAGGTGAAGTGATACTTGTCCTTCGGCTGGCCCGACTCGGTCAGGGCCGAGGTCTTGAGCACGTTGAAGTAATCGATGGGGTTGGTGAAGTCCGCCATCCGATAGGTGTTGGGGATCTCGTTGTACCAGAGGTAGTACTGGTTGGCCCAGGCGCGCAGGAACTTCAGCTCGTCGAGCAGGGTGCCCTGGCGGTCCGGGAAGGGCTTGCCCTCGCTGTCCAGGCCGGTGCGCGGCTTGGCGCACAGGTTCCAGTAGGTACCGAAGGCATCGCCCAGCAGATTCGGATTGAGGTCTTCCGGCGTCGCCGTGCCGCCCGGCGGGGTCGGGGTTGGCGGCGTCGGGTTGACCGGCGCGGGCGGCGGCTGTTGGCCGGTCTGGCCCGAATTCGAACTGGCGCCCGGCGAACCCCCGCCACCGCCACATCCGGCGAGGACGAAAGCTGCGGCGAGCAGCGATGCGATCAGGCGGGGAGTGGTCGTCGCACGACCATGTGCAAATGGCGGTTTCATGCGATTGATTATAGACGCGGCTACCGGGCCCAAGTGCAACCAACTGTAACAGTTGGATCTGATGGACAACAAGAAATGCTAAGGGGAATCCAAAAGAACAAGACCACCAGCGGTGGCCTTGTTTCCTTGTCATCCGAGCTGGGTCAGGCTGCGCGCGGCGCGGCGCCGGAAGGCAGGTGGAAGGCCGCGACCAGGGCCGCTTCCTTCTGCCTGGCCGCCTTCAGGTGACGCTCCTTGACGTGGCCGTAACCGCGGATGTCTTCCGGGATGCTGGCGATCGCCACTGCCTGCGCGAGGTTCTCCATGGTCAGCTTCGGCAGCAGCGCTTCCACGGTCTGGCGGTATTCCCCGATCAGCGCACGCTCGGTGCGGCGCTCGGCGGTGTAGCCGAACACGTCGAACGGGGTGCCGCGCAGCCCTTTCAGTTTTGCCAGCACGCCGAAGGCGCCCATCATCCACTGGCCGTATTCCTTCTTCAGCGCGCGGCCTTCCTTGTCGTGCTTGGCCAGCAGCGGCGGCGCCAGGTGGAACTTGAGCTTGATGTCGCCTTCGAACATGTTGGCGATCTTTGCACGGAAGGCAGGATCGGTATGCAGGCGGGCGACTTCGTACTCGTCCTTGTAAGCCATCAGCTTGTAGAAGTAGCGCGCCACGGCTTCCGCCAGGCGGCTTCCTTTACCCAGCTTGGCTTCCTCGGCGCGCACCTGGTCGACGAAGGCCTTGTACTTCGCGGCATAGGCGGCGTCCTGGTAGGCGGTCAGCAGTTCGACGCGGCGCTTGATCACGTCGTCCAGGCTGTCGCTGCGCTTGAACTCGATCACCTGGGCCGGGGTGGCCAGCTTCTTCACCGCGGCCAGGTCGTGGGCGGCAGTGCGGCCCCAGTGGAAGGCGGCCTTGTTGAACGGCACCGAGACGCCGTTCAGTTCGATCGCCTTGATGAGCGAGGCTTCCTGCAGCGGCACGTGGCCCTTCTGGAAGGCGTAACCCAGCATGAACATATTGGTCGCGATCGCGTCGCCCATCAGCGCGGTGGCGATCTTGCCGGCGTCGACGAAGTCGACGTTCTCCGCGCCGCAGGCCTGGACGATGGCGCCGCGCGAACCCTCGGCCGGGAATTGCCAGTCCGGGTTCTTCACGAAGGCCGCGGTGGTGGCGCCGGTCGAGTTGACGGCGGCCCAGGTACGGCCCTCGCCCATGCGGCTCAGTGCATCGCGGGCAGCGGTGACGATCTGGTCGCAGCCGATCACGAGGTCGGCGCTGCCGGTGCCGACGCGGGTCGAGTGCAGGTCGGCCTGGTGCTCGGCCAGGCGCACGTGCGACATCACCGGGCCGCCCTTCTGGGCCAGGCCGGACTGGTCGAGCACGAGCGCGCCCTTGCCTTCCACGTGGGCTGCCATCGCCAGGATCTGGCCGACGGTGACCACGCCGGTGCCGCCCACGCCGGCGATCAGGATGCCGTAAGGCTCCGCCACCGACGGGATGATCGGTGCCGGCAGTGCCGGCGGGGTCGCGTCAGCGGTCGCCGCTTTCTTTGGCTTTTTCAGGCCGCCGCCTTCGACGGTGACGAAGCTCGGGCAGAAGCCCGACACGCAGGAGAAATCCTTGTTGCACGAGGACTGGTTGATCTGGCGCTTGCGGCCCAGTTCCGTCTCCAGCGGCTCGACCGACAGGCAGTTCGACTGCACCGAGCAGTCGCCGCAGCCTTCGCACACGGCTTCGTTGATGACCGCGCGCTTGGCCGGGTCGGGGAACTCACCTTTTTTCCGGCGGCGGCGCTTCTCGGAGGCGCAGGTCTGGTCGTAGATCACGGCCGACACGCCCGGCATCTCGCGCAGTTCCTTCTGCACGTCCATCAGCTCGGAACGGTGGCGCACGGTGACGCCTTCGGCCCAGGCGTAGTCGTCCGGGTATTTTTCCGGCTCGTCGGTGACGACGATGATCGGGCGCACGCCTTCGGCGGCGATCTGGCGCGTGATCATGCCCGGATCGAGCGGGCCGTCGACGTTCTGGCCGCCGGTCATCGCGACCGCGTCGTTGTACAGGATCTTATAGGTGATGTTGACCTTCGCGGCCACGGCCGCGCGGATCGCCAGAATGCCCGAGTGGAAGTAGGTACCGTCGCCCAGGTTCACGAACACGTGCTTCTCGTCGGTGAAGGGCGACTGGCCGATCCAGGTCGTGCCCTCGGCACCCATGTGGGTGAAGGTGGAGGTCTCGCGGTCCATCCACAGCACCATGTAATGGCAGCCGATGCCGGCCATGGCGCGCGAGCCTTCCGGCACCTTGGTCGAAGAATTGTGCGGACAGCCCGAGCAGAAGTAAGGGATGCGGTCGGTTTCCGGATTCGCCTTGGCCGGGATGTTCTTCAGCACCAGCTCTTTCTGCTCGAGGTAGGCGATGCGCTGTTTCACGCGCTGCTCGACCGGATGGCCGGCGCAGTAGTGCGAGATGCGCGAGGCGATGGCGCGGGCGATCTGGGCCGGGTTCAGCTCGTAGGTGGCCGGCAGCAGCCAGTCGCCGTGACCCATGCGGTCCTTGTTGCTCCATTCGCCGGTGTCGTCGAACTTGCCGACCACGCGCGGACGCTCGCCGTCCGGCAGGTTGTACAAGGCTTCCTTCAGGGCGTATTCCATCACCTGGCGCTTCTCTTCGACTACCAGGATCTCGTCCAGGCCGCGCGCGAACTCGTGCACGCCTTCGGATTCGAGCGGCCAGGTCATGCCGACCTTGTACAGGCGCAGGCCGATGTCGGCCGCCGCCTGCTCGTCGATGCCGAGGTCGGCCAGGGCCTGGCGGGTGTCGAGGTAGCTCTTGCCGGCGGTGATGATGCCGATCTTCGGCCGTGGGCTGTCCCAGATGATGCGATTGAGCTTGTTGGCGCGCGCATAGGCCAGCGCGGCATACCACTTGAAATTGCTCATGCGGACTTCCTGGTCCAGCACGGCGTCCGGCCAGCGGATGTTCAGGCCGCCAGGGGGCAGTTCGAAATCGGTCGGCAGCGCGATTTGCACGCGGTCCGGGTCGAGGTCGACCACGGCGCCCGATTCGATGATGTCGGTGACGCACTTCATCGATACCCACAGGCCGGTATAGCGGCTCATGGCCCAGGCGTGCAGGCCGAAGTCCAGGTATTCCTGCACCGAGGACGGATACAGCACCGGGATGCCGCAGTGGGTCAGGATGTGGTCGGACTGGTGCGCGGTCGAGGAGGACTTGGCCGCATGGTCGTCGCCGGCCAGCACCAGCACGCCGCCGTGCTTCGCGGAGCCGGCATTGTTGCCGTGCTTGAAGACGTCACCGCAGCGGTCCACGCCCGGGCCCTTGCCGTACCACATGGCGAAGACGCCGTCGTACTTGGCGTCCTTGTACAAATTGGTCTGCTGGGTGCCCCAGACGGCGGTCGCCGCCAGGTCTTCGTTCATGCCCGGGTGGAACTTGACGTGGTGGGCCTCAAGGTGCTTCTTCGCCTTCATCGCGGTCTGGTCGACGGCGGTGACCGGCGAGCCGCGGTAGCCCGTGATGTAGCCGGCGGTGTTCAGGCCGGCTTTCAGGTCACGCTCGCGCTGGAGCATCGGCAGGCGGACCAGGGCCTGCGTACCGGTCATGAACGCACGGCCGCGGTCCAGGGTCCACTTGTCGTCGAGGGTGATGTCGTGCTGCGGCAGTGCCAGGTCGGCGCGCTCGAGGGGTGCGTTCATGCGGTGTCTCCGTCAACTTTTATCAGGGATACAGGGCGCTGCGGCTCTTGGCGGCCATCGTGTGCGCGGACTGGTTTTGACCAGCCTGATCCATCAGGCGCACAGTATATTCCTGGGTCACCGGCATTAAATTCCAATCAATTCCCCCCGCCGGACGATTTGCGCAATAAAATTGCTGGGTTCGCGAATCCACCGAGGAAAACATGTCAAAAATTGAGCTCGACAAGACTGACCGCAAGATCCTGGCAGTGCTGCAGACGGATGGCCGGCTGTCGAACCAGGACGTGGCCGAGCGCGTCAACCTGTCCCCTTCCCCCTGCCTGCGCCGCATCAAGCGCCTGGAAGAAGCGGGCGTGATCCGCCAGTACGTGGCCCTGGTCGACCCGGACAAGATCGGCCTGGGACTGCTGGCCTATGTGAACGTGCGCCTGGAAAAGCACAGCGAAGTGGCGGGCGGCGCCCGCGGCGCCCCCAGCCTGCCGGCGACCTCGCCGCGCAATGATTTCGCGGTGTCGGTGGGCACCTGGCCGGAAGTGGTGGCCTGCTATGCGATGACCGGGGAGATGGATTTCCTGCTGCGCGTGCACGTGGAAGACATGGACCACTTCTCGCGCTTCATGATGGGGACCTTGCTCAAGCATCCGGCGGTGCTGGATGTGAAGTCGAGTTTTGCGCTGCAGAGGATCAAGGAAACCACCGCACTACCTGTAGTTGCGTAGGGTGGACGGCTTCGCCGTCCGCGCGTTCGACTGACGTTGAATACCACGGAGCGGGCCATTTCTGCACGATTTGAACGCGCGGTCGGCAGAGCCGACCACCCTACTTCTTCGGCCCCAACCACTTCGCCGCCGCGCGCGCATTCGCCTTGACGGTGTAATCGATCACCGCCCACTGTTCTTCCAGCGCCTCCGCCATCACGCTCGCCGGGCTCGGCGGCGGCAGCTGCAGGTAGGCATCCGCCTCGCCGTATTCGCGCTTGATCTCCATCCCCGCCTTGCGCGCGATGTGCATCATGGTCTGGTTGGAGGTCAGGCACTGCATGTACAGGGTGTCCACGTCCGCATTGCGGCAGTGGATCGCCGCGCGCTGGAACAGGCGTGAGCCGACCCCCTGGCCGCGCGCCGACTTCGACACCGACACGCCAAACTCCGCTACCCGCTCCTTTTGCGTCGGCTTGCCCTTGTCGGCCTTGGCGAAGGCCAGGTGCCCCACCCCGACCAGCTGGAACACGCGGCTCACCACGCCGAACACGATGTCCTGCCTGAAATCGATCTTCTCGACGTACTTGGCGATCGCATCGTCGGGAATGACGCTGCCGAAGCGCAGCAGGCGGTCGTTGTCGTCCAGCGCCAGGAAATGGCGCAGGATGCGGCGGCGGTCGCGCTCGCCCAGTTCCTTGACGAGCACGGTCGGGCGGCCGGTCTTGCCGCCGAAGCCCTTCAGCCAGCGGAAGAGCGCGTTGTCGAACATGGTTGGCATTCTTTTGTGCAGTGCAACATAAACCGCATTGTAGCGGATTCTACTGTGCTACGCTGTTCTGCACCGGCACGGTCCACTGCGCCTGGGGGCTGACCACGAACACGCCCTTGCCCGCCTGCTTGGCCTCGTACATCGCCTTGTCGGCTTCGGCCAGCAGCGCCGCCGATCCGCGTGCCGCCCCCACTTGCCCGCGCGCGCTCGAGATGCCGATGCTGGCCGAGATCCTGACCGGATTGCCGTCCGCCTCGGTCACCGACTTGATCTGGTCGAGGGCCAGCTGGGCCACGCGCAAGGCGCCTTCGCGCGAGGCAACCTCTTCCAGCATGATGACGAACTCGTCGCCGCCCAGGCGCGCCAGCGCATCCTCGGCGCGCAGCTTTTCCTGCACCCGGCGCGCCACCATCTGCAGCACCAGGTCGCCGGTGGCGTGGCCATAGGTGTCGTTCACGGCCTTGAAGCCGTCGAGGTCGATGAACATGATGACCACCACCGAATCGCGGCGGGTGGCCCGGGCCAGGGCCCGCTCGAGCAGGCGGGTCAGCTGGCGATAGTTGATCAGGCCGGTCAGGCTGTCGTGCTGGGCCAGGCGTTCGAGCTGCTTCGATTGCGTTTCCAGCTCGGCGGTGCGCTCGGCCACGCGGTGCTCGAGGTTTTCGTTGGCCGCCTGCAGGCGGTGGTTGACCTCGCCGATGATGCGGTAGCTGCGCCGCAGGCGCATGCCGGCATAGGCCAGCAGGAGCAACAGGAAGGCCGAGTAGGCGAACAGGTAGCCGCGGTAGCGCTCGCGCACCGCCAGCGCGGCGTCGAAGGAGCGGTCGAACTCGCGTCCCAGGCCGTCGAGGGCGGCGCCGGTGGCGGTGGCGGCGATCTGCGCCTCGAGCCGGTTTTCCAGCGGGCGTTTTTCGAGGATCACACGCGCGGCCTTGATGATGGCGTCCATCTTTTCGACCACGGCCGGCGAGAACGCGATCTCCTGGGCCGCGATGTCGCCCAGGATCTCGTCGATGCGCGCTGCCAGCGGCGGGCTGGGAACGACGTTGTAGCGCAGGATCTCGGTCAGCAGCGCATTCAGCGAGGCATCCAGCCGGATCACGAGGCGGGCCGGCGCCAGCGCTCCTTCGATGCCGCCCAGTTCGGTTTTCAGGTCGGCCACGGCCGGCGGCAGGAAAGTCAGGGCCTCGCGCAGCGGCGGGTTGTGGCGCGCAAACTGGGCGGTGAGCAATTCCTTGCGCTGGATGGCGTCGCGCAGCTGGGAATAGGACTTGTCCACGGCCGGCGCACCGGCTTCCGGCACCACCTCGCCGAGGCGTGCCAGCAGGTCATGCATGCGCGGCAGCTGGGTGGTCAGGTGCGGGGTGGCCGGCGCGCGGCCGATGTGGGCGCGCAGGATGTTGGCGTCCCATTCCGCGTCGAGCTTTTCGAGCTCGCGCAGGTTGAGCATCACATCGTTGCGGATCTCGGGATCGGTTCCTTCCGAGCGGATATAGAAGTAGGCGAGCAGCAAGGCCAGCACCAGCACCGCCAGGCCGGCAAGTTGCAGGCGGCGACGCGGTTTCAAGCTCGCTACGCGCTGCGCCAGCACGGCAACCATCTTTCCTCCGTTACATTATTACAAACATCGCATTGTTATCTGGAGAAGGATAGCAAAGGCTTGCGGTTCAGCCGTGCACTGTAGGGACAGCCGCCGGTTCAGGCCTCGCGCAGCGCCGCCTTGACGGCCGAGACGCGCGCCGCGTGCACCGCTTCCGGAATCTTTTGCCGGTCCTCGGCGTAGCGCGCCGCGACTTCGCCCGCATTCACGGCGCGCGCCGCGTCGAGGGCACGCTGCAAATGCGGCCGCTGCGGATAGTCCTGGAAGCGCATCGGATGCCCTTCGTGCCCGCGCCCGCGCGCATCGCATTCGGAGGCCAGCAGCATCTGCGCGAAGCGCTCCGGCTTGCGGAAGGCGTCGCAGCGCTCGAACAGGGTGACGATGGTATTCGCCCGCAGTTCGAGGGCGCGGCTGACGTTGCCGTGCTCGCGCGCCGTCATCAGGGCCAGGTCGCGGCATTCGTTGGGCACCTTCAGGCGCTTGCACACGGCCGTGACCAGTTTCATTCCCTTGAATTCGTGGCCGTGGTGGGCCGGCCAGGTTTCCTCCGGCGAGATGCCCTTGCCCAGGTCGTGCACCAGCGCGGCGAAGCGCACTTCGAGCGGCAGCGCCTGCGAGGCGGCGTAGTCGATCACCAGCATGACGTGCACGCCGGTGTCGACTTCCGGATGGTGCAGCGGCGGTTGCGGCACGCCCCACAGGGCGTCGAGTTCGGGCAGGATGCGTTGCAATGCGCCGCAATCGCGCAGCACGGCGAACATGCGCGAGGGCCGCTCTTCCATCAGCCCGCGCGACAGTTCCTGCCACACGCGTTCGGGCACCAGGGCGTCGACCTCCCCCGCCTCGACCATGCCCTGCATCAGCGCGAGGGTGGTCTCGTGCACGCGGAAGTCCGGGAAGCGCGCGGCGAAGCGCGCCAGGCGCAGGATGCGCACCGGGTCTTCGGCGAAGGCGCCTGACACATGGCGGAAGACGCGGTCGCGCAGGTCGGCCTGGCCATTGTAGGGGTCGACGATGCTGCCGTCCTCGGCGCGTGCCATGGCGTTGATGGTCAGGTCGCGCCGCACCAGGTCGTCCTCCAGCGTGACCTCGGGCGAGGTGTGGAATACGAAGCCGTGGTAGCCGGGCGCGGTCTTGCGTTCGGTGCGGGCCAGCGCGTATTCCTCGTGCGTCTCGGGATGCAGGAAGACCGGGAAGTCCTTGCCGACCGGGCGGAAGCCCTGCGCCACCATCTGTTCCGGGGTGGCGCCGACCACCACGTGGTCGCGGTCCGTCACCTGCCGCCCGAGCAGTTCGTCGCGCACGGCGCCGCCGACCACGTAGCTGCGCATGCGCTTATTCCTGCGGCAGCTCGAGGTCGTGCAGCGGGGTCGAATCGTCCTCGCGCATCGCTTCCTCGACCCAGCGCGCCACCGCCGGGTGGGCCAGCACGCGCTCGCAATAGGCCTGCAGCGCCGGGGCCAGGGCCACGCCGTAGGTTTTGAAGCGGCATACCACCGGGGCGTAGAAGGCGTCGGCGATCGAGAACTCGCCGAACAGGAAGCTGTGGTGGCCGAAGCGCGCCAGGCAGTCTTCCCAGATCTCGCAGATGCGGCCGATGTCGGCCTGGGCGCCCGGCGTGCGGCCGCGTCCCGGCAGCCGGGCCTGGATGTTCATCGTCATCGCGGTGCGCAGCTCGCTGAAGCCCGAGTGCATCTCGGCCACGACCGAACGCGCCAGCGCGCGCGCGGCGACGTCCTGCGGCCACATGTGCTTGTCCGGGAACTGCTCGGCCAGGTATTCGACGATGGCCAGGCTGTCCCAGATCGTCATCTCGCCCGCCAGCAGCACCGGCACCCGGCCGGCGTGCGAGTAGCGCGCGATGTTGGCGGCGGTGTCGGGCTTGTCGAGCAGGACGCGGACCTCGGTGAACGGAATCCCGAACGCCACCGCGGCGACCCAGGGCCGCATCGACCACGACGACACGTTCTTGTTGCCGATGACGAGGGTCAGGCCGGGCTGGCGGGCCTGCTCGAGGGTGGAAGACAGGGTCGGGTCGAGTTCGATGGTCTGCATGGCGTCCTATGATGGGTGGTTGAAATCAGCGGCCTGCGTGCTCGCGGTAATCGTCCAGGCCCCGCGGCGTGGCCAGGTAGTGCGGCGCGGCGGCTTCGAGCGACGTCAGCTTGATTCCCAGCGCCTCCGCTGTCAAGGCTTGCGTACGCGGATCGACGACATTATCCGTCTTCATCGAAGCGAGGTTGTCGCGGCTGATCACGGGGTCGCCGGGCAGCAGCTCGAACACCCGTGCCTGCAGGCGCGCGGCCCAGTCGGGCAAGCCCAGCACGCGCCGCTCGTGTCCGCTGTAGCGCCCGGCCAGGTGCGCCAGCTCGGCCAGGGTATAGACCCGCGGGCCGCCCAGTTCGATGGTGGCGCCGCGTGTGTGCGGCTCGCGCAGGGCCAGGGAAAAGGCGGCGGCCACGTCTTCGACGTACACCGGCTGGAAGCGCGCGCCCGGACAGGCCAGCGGCAGCACCGGCAGGTGGCGCTGGAGCCTGGCGAACATGGTGAGGAAATGGTCGCCCGGTCCGAACACCACCGAGGGACGGAAGATGGTGCTCGCCACCTGCGGCTGACTGCGCGCCGCCAGCTCGCCGTCGGCCTTGGAGCGCTGGTACATCGAGGCGCCCTGAGGGCTGGCGCCGAGCGCGCTCATGTGCAGGTAGCGCGCCACGCCCAGGTCGCGGCAAGCCTCGGCGATGCGGCGCGGCAGGTCCACGTGCAGGCGCCGGAAGCCCGGGCCGTAGGGCTTGCCATGGCCGCCATGGAGCACGCCGACCAGGTTGATGACGGCCATGCTTCCCGCCAGCAGGCGGCGCAGCGTGGCGTCGTCGTGGATGTCGGCCAGCTCGAGGTCGAGGTAGGGCAAGGTGGTGAGGTGCTTGGCGCGTTCGTAGTGGCGCGCCGCGACCCGCGTGCTGATGCCGTCCGCCGCCAGACGCGCCAGCAGGTGGCCACCGATGAAGCCGGTACCGCCGATGACCACCACGTACTGGTCGCGCATGGTCGCTCTCCTCAGTGGGATTCAGGGCAGGATCGATGTACGCTCGCGTGGCTGCACGGGGCGCACCCGGGTCCGGATCGACTGCGGCTTGTTCTCGAATACGGCGGCATAGTTGGTGGCATTGGCCAGCACGTTGCGCACGTAGCCGCGGGTTTCGGAGAACGGGATTGATTCGACGAACACCGCGCCTTCCATCGGCTGATCGAGCACGCCGCGCCAGGCACGGGCGCGCGAAGGACCGGCGTTGTAGGCGGCGGTGGCGAGGATTTCATCGCCATCAAAATTCTCCAGCACCATGTTCATGTAATTGGCGCCGAGCGTGATGTTGGTCCGCAGGTCGTTGAGCATGCCGTGCACGAAGTTGTCCATCCCGATCTTGGCCGCCACCCACTTGCCGGTGGCGGGCATCACCTGCATCAGGCCGGAGGCGCCGACGCCGGAGCGCGCATCGCTGATGAAGCGCGACTCCTGGCGGATCAGGCCGTAGACCCAGGCCTTGTCGAGGCCCAGGCCCTGCGCGGTCGGGTGCAGGACGTCCAGGTGCGGCGCCGGGAAACGCTGCGCGTAGTCGAGTTCGGTTCGGGTGCGCAGCGAGGTCTCGACCGTACGGTCGAGCAGGTCATTGCGGCGAGCGAGTTCTCCGGCGGCCAGCAACTGACGGTCAGACATGCCGCGCAGCCCCCAGTTCCATTCGCGGTTGCCTTCCGCGCGCAGGCGCAAGGCATAGAACTTCAAGGCGCGCTGCAGGCTCGGGTTGGCGCCAGCCTGGGCCAGCTCGTCCGCACTGATGGCTGCGGCCGGCGGCGGCGCCACCACCTGCCGGCCGAGCTCGTCCAGCGCCAGCTGGCCATAGAAATTGTGCGGACTGGCGATGCGCTCGAAGGCCGCGTTGGCTTCGGCAGTCCTGCCTTCGTGCTTGTCGGCGCGTGCCAGCCAGTACACCCAGGCGCTGTCGGCGCGCAGGTTCGGGGGCATCGCCTCGATGGTCGCGCGTACGGCCTTCCAGTCGCCGCGGCGCAGGGCGATCCGGGTCTTCCACTGCAGCTGCTCACCCGTCAGCCGGATGCCGTTGGCGCGCTGCCACCACGTATAGGCTTCGGGCTCCAGCTTGATCGAGGCCGCATGCGCGATGCTGGCCCAGCCGATGGCGCGTTCTTCGGCACTCAGTTGCGGGCTGTTTTTTTCCAGCGCGACCGTGGCCACCTTGAGACTGGTGCGCGCCATGCGGCCGATGGCCACCAGATAGATGGCGCGCTCGGCCGGAGTCTTGCCGATCCCGCGCGCCATCGCCACGGCGGGCGCGTCCACTGCCTGGGCGGCGCGGGTATCGGAGGCGCCGAGCAAGGCCGCGGCCCGGCGCGCCGGTCCGGTAGCGTCGGCCTCGCCGGCCAGGCGCAGCTGCCAGCGGAGGTCATCCTCGCTGAACTGGCGGTCTTGCACCAGCTGGGCGATCAGGGCGGCGCAGGCTTCGCCGTAGTACTCCGGATCGAGCAGCAGGCCGCGTGCTTCCTGCGCCACCGCTTCGCCGCGGCTGGCGCGCGCCAGCAGGGCGTAGCAGCGCAGCTGCAGGTTGCTGCCGGCCAGCTGCCCCACTTCACGCTCGAAGCCGGCCCAGTCGCGCCGGCGGCCCATCTCGAGCAGCCACTCGCTGCGCAGCAGTTCGGCGGCGGCCGTGCCCTCGTGGCGGCGCAGGGCCTCGCGGATTTCCTCAGCGCTGGCGTCGCGTATCCGGGGTTTCAGACGATAATAGTCCACGTAGGACGCCAGCGGATAGGTCGGCGGCAGGCGCGATGCGAGGGCGTTGGTGCCCGCGGCGTCGTTCTTGCGCGCGGCTTCGCGCAGGAGCAGGAAGTTGTCGTCGTCGGCGCGCGTGTCGGCTGCAGGCGCAGGGGCCGGAGCGGCCACGGGTGCGGTGGGCACGGTCGGTGCGCCGGGCGGCACCGCGGGAACCGGCTGGGCGGATTGCCCCGCCTGGGGGGCGGACTCAGCGTGGACTATGCCAACAGGCAGCGTCCACATTGCAAACACGACAGCAAGGGCGACCGGCAGGGAGCCGGTTGTCAATCTCGATTGAAACATCCACAACTCTCAATGTACGCTGCATTCAAACCATGACCGGCGAATCAAGAATACCATGTGCCCCCGGGCTTCTGCCAGACGCAGGCGCAAGCGCCACGCTGGACAAACCAGGCTTGCGCCGCATGCTCAAGGAACGCCGCCGCGCCATCGACCACGACACCAAACGTGCATGGGACGACCGCATCGGGGCACGCGTGCTGGCCTGGTGGCAGGCCAATCCGGGCAGCACGCTGGCGGTCTATTGGCCCCTCGCCGGCGAACCGGACTTGCGTCCAGCCTACGCGGAATTGGCCGAGGCAGGCGTACGGCTGGCCCTGCCTGTCGTGCTGGCGCGCGATGCGGCGCTCGGCTTTGCCGAATGGGTGCCGGGCGAACCGACCGTGGCGGACAGCCTGGGCGTGGCGGTGCCGGCGGAACTGCGGATGGTGGAGCGACCGGACGTACTCTTGATTCCCTGCCTGGGCTTCGATGCGCGCGGCTACCGGCTGGGGTATGGGGGCGGGTTTTATGACAGGACGCTGGCGGCGCAGCCGCGTCCCAGGACGCTGGGCATCGCGTATGCGTGCCAGCAGGCGGAATTCGGGATCGGGGAATATGACATTCCGCTCGATCAGATCATCACGGAACTGGAACTGTAAATCCTGTTGGATCGGATTACCAGGGAACTGTAGGGTGGGCGGCTCCACCCGGCTTTACGATCAGTCCGGACTGTGTACGCCGCCCACGCGTTCAACCAGAGAGGGTGCAGCCGCACAGACAGCATTACCACGGTTTGAACGCGTGGGCGGCCTTGAAGGCGTCGTTTTGCACATTCCAGGGTATAGCCGCCCACCCTACGACCGCAGCAGATACAGCACCGCGGCCGTCACACCAATTACTTCACGAGCCTTTGCCAGATCGCGGTGGTCGCCGCCGCCTGGTTCATGCTGTAGAAGTGCAGGCCTGGCGCACCGCCCGCCAGCAGGCGTTCGCACAGGCTGGTGACCACGTCCAGGCCGAAGGCCTTGATCGAGGCCGAATCGTCGCCGAAGCTGGCCAGCTTGTTGCGCACCCAGCGCGGGATCTCGGCGCCGCACATGTCCGAGAAACGCATCAGCTGCGTATAGTTCGTGATCGGCATGATGCCCGCCACCACCGGCACGTCCACGCCCAGCTTGCGCGCATTGTCGACGAAGTCGAAGTAGGCGTCCGCGTTGTAGAAATACTGGGTGATCGCGGCATTCGCGCCGGCTTGCACCTTGCGTGCGAAGGCTTGCAGATCGTCCTGGGGCGAACGGGCCTGCGGGTGCATTTCCGGATAGGCCGCGACCTCGATATGGAACCAGTCGCCGGTTTCCTTGCGGATGAACTCGACCAGCTCGTTGGCATAGCGGAATTCACCGCCGCCGCCGTAGCCGCTCGGCAGGTCGCCGCGCAACGCGACCAGGCGGCGGATGCCGCTGTCCTGGAACTGCTGCAGGATGGTGCGCAGCGACTCCCGGGTGCCGCCGACGCAGGACAGGTGCGGCGCCGCGTCGTGACCTTCGGATTTGATCTCGAGCACGGTCTGCAAGGTGCCCTGCTGGGTGGTGCCGCCGGCGCCGAAGGTCACCGAGAAGTATTTGGGCCGCAGCTCGGCCAGCTTCTGGCGCACGACACGGAGCTTCTCGGCGCCTTCGTCCGTTTTCGGCGGGAAGAACTCGATACTGAAATTATGGGTTTCCATCTTTGTCTTTGAGGATCAAGGTAGAAAGCGCCCACGAAATGATGCTGTACAGGATGGCTGCCAGGAAGGCCGACCAGAATCCGGCCACTTCGAAGCCTTCGATCCAGTGCGATACCAGCCAGAACAGGATGGCGTTGATGACGAGGATAAACAGGCCCAGCGAAATCACGGTCACCGGCAGGGTCAGGATGACCAGCACGGGACGGATCAGGGTATTGACCAGCCCCAGCACGAGCGCAGCGATCAGCGCGGTCGTGAAATTGGTGACGGAAACGGAAGACATCAGGTAAGGCAGGGCCATCAGGGCCACGGCATTGATCAGCCAGGTAACAAGCAGGCGCATCGCATCGACTTTCGTGGTGCGCGGGCGCTCGGGGAGCGCCCGGCTGGTAGAAAAGCGGGCGCTCTCGGCGCCCGCAGTGTTTGCTTACCGATTAATAACGGTAGTGGTCCGGCTTGTAAGGACCTTCCTTGCTCACCGAGATATAGGCGGCTTGCTCTTCGGTCAGCGTGGTCAGCTGGGCGTTGAGCTTTTTCAGTTGCAGGCGTGCGACCTTCTCGTCCAGGTGCTTCGGCAGCGTGTAGACGCCGACCGGGTACTTGGCGGTGTTGGCGAACAGTTCGATCTGGGCGATGGTTTGGTTCGCGAACGAGGAGCTCATCACGTAGGACGGGTGGCCGGTACCGCAGCCGAGGTTCACCAGGCGGCCTTCGGCCAGCAGGATGATGCGCTTGCCGTCCGGGAAGATCACGTGGTCGACCTGCGGCTTGATGTTTTCCCACTCATACTTCTTGAGTGCGGCAACTTCGATCTCGTTGTCGAAGTGGCCGATGTTGCAGACGATGGCCTGGTCCTTCATCTTGAGCATGTGCTGCTCGGTGATGACGTGGTAGTTGCCGGTGCAGGTGACGAAGATGTCGCCGTGTTCGGCGGCGTAATCCATGGTCACGACGCGGTAGCCTTCCATCGCGGCCTGCAGGGCGCAGATCGGATCGATCTCGGTGACCCAGACCTGGGCCGACAGCGCGCGCATGGCCTGGGCCGAGCCCTTGCCCACGTCGCCGTAGCCGGCGATCACGGCGATCTTGCCGGCGATCATGACGTCGGTCGCGCGCTTGATGCCGTCCACCAGCGATTCGCGGCAGCCGTACAGGTTGTCGAACTTCGACTTGGTGACCGAGTCGTTGACGTTGATCGCCGGGAAGGCCAGCTTGCCTTCCTGGTGCATCTGGTACAGGCGGTGCACGCCGGTGGTGGTCTCTTCGGTCACGCCCAGGATGCATGGCAGGCGCTTCGAGTACCAGGCCGGGTCACGCGCGAGACGGCCCTTGATCGAGTTGAACAGGCAGATTTCTTCTTCCGAACCCGGCTTGTCCAGCACCGAGATGTCCTTCTCCGCGCGCACGCCCAGGTGCAGCAGCAGGGTGGCGTCGCCGCCGTCGTCCAGGATCATGTTGGCGTGGTTTTCACCCGGCCATTCGAAGATGCGGTGGGTGTATTCCCAGTACTCGTCCAGGGTTTCGCCCTTGACGGCGAACACCGGGGTGCCGACCGATGCGATGGCGGCGGCGGCGTGGTCCTGGGTCGAGTAGATGTTGCACGATGCCCAGCGCACTTGCGCGCCGAGGGCTTCCAGGGTGCGGATCAGCACCGCGGTCTGGATGGTCATGTGCAGCGAACCGGCGATGCGCGCGCCCTTCAGCGGCTGGGCGGCGGCGTATTCCTCGCGGATCGCCATCAGGCCCGGCATTTCGGTTTCTGCAATGCGGATTTCCTTCTCGCCCCAGGATGCCAGGGAGATGTCTGCTACGAGGAAATCGTTGATGTCTTTGAGTACGGCGCTCATCACGCCCTCCTTTCAATGGTTGAAAAAAGTAACGTGAGCGCAGTTGCTGATATCCGAGCCTGGCGAAGATGGGGATCTTCGTCGCAACGCTCCTCGGAATAGGCGAGTTTACCACGAGTGGCGGCCTGGTGGGCCGCCACTGTTGCTGCCAGGGCTTAGGCCAGGCCGGCTTCGGCGCGCAGCAGCGCAGCCTTGTCGGTGCGCTCCCAGGTGAACTCCGGCTCTTCGCGGCCGAAGTGGCCGTAGGCCGCGGTCTTGGCGTAGATCGGGCGCAGCAGGTCGAGCATCTGGACGATGCCTTTCGGGCGCAGGTCGAAGTGTTCCATCACCAGCTGGGCGATCTTCTCGTCGGAGATGAGGCCGGTGCCTTCGGTGTAGACGGTGATGTTGATCGGACGGGCCACGCCGATCGCGTAGCTGACCTGCACCTGGCACTGGCGTGCCAGGCCGGCGGCCACGATGTTCTTGGCGACGTAGCGTGCGGCATAGGCTGCCGAACGGTCGACCTTGGACGGGTCCTTGCCCGAGAACGCGCCGCCGCCGTGCGGAGCTGCGCCGCCGTAGGTGTCGACGATGATCTTGCGGCCGGTCAGGCCGCAGTCGCCCTGCGGGCCGCCGATGACGAAGCGGCCGGTCGGGTTGACCAGGAACTTGGTGCCTTCCAGCCATTCGCGCGGCAGGACCGGCTTGATGATTTCTTCGATTACCGCTTCCTGGATCTGCGAGTGGGTGATTTCCGGTGCGTGCTGGGTCGACAGCACCACGGTGTCCACGGCCACCGGGCGGCCGTCGACGTAGCGCAGGGTGACCTGCGACTTGGCGTCCGGCCGCAGCCATGGCAGGCGGCCATCCTTGCGCAGCTGCGACTGGCGCTCGACCAGGCGGTGCGCGTAATAGATAGCGGCCGGCATCAGTTCCGGGGTCTCGTCGCAGGCATAACCGAACATCAGGCCCTGGTCGCCCGCGCCCTGGTCGAGGTCGAGGCCAGCGCCTTCGTCGACGCCCTGGGCGATGTCCGGCGATTGCTTGTCGTAGGCCACCAGCACGGCGCAACCCTTGTAGTCGATGCCGTACTCGGTGTTGTCGTAGCCGATGCGCTTGATGGTGTTGCGCGCCACCTGGATGTAGTCGACGTTGGCGTGGGTGGTGATTTCACCCGCCAGCACCACCAGACCGGTGTTGCACAGGGTTTCGGCAGCGACGCGCGCGCGCGGATCCTGTTCCAGGATGGCGTCGAGGATGCTGTCGGAAATCTGGTCGGCGACCTTGTCGGGATGGCCTTCCGAGACGGATTCGGACGTGAAGAGATAGTCGTTGGACATGGGGGCTCCGGTTACTGCTGTTTTGAACGTGCCGCAGCAACAGGTGCCTGCGACGCTTTAGCGACATTTATATTCCGCTTCGCAAGTTGTCTATTAACTCGGCGGATCCTGCATAAAGTGGTATTTTACGCTTCCTTCGAGAATTTTGCTCTACCACGACCCCTTCTTTCAACCCTGGTCAATCGCATGTTAGTTTCTTTATTCCGTGCACTATCGGTATTTCCATTGCCGTTTTTGCATGCCCTCGGCGCGGCCCTCGGCTGGCTCGTCTATTTACTGTCCGGTTCCTACCGCCGCCGCCTGCGCGCCAACCTGGCCCAGGCCGGCTACGAGCAGCACCTGAACGCGGCCGTCGCCGAAGCCGGCAAGGCCATCATCGAACTGGCCTTCGTCTGGTGCGCCGACCCGCGCCGTGTGGCGCGCCATGCCAGCGTCGAGAACTGGGAGCTGGTGCAGGAACGCCTGGACGCCGGCCGCGGCATCGTCTTCCTGACGCCACACCTGGGCTGCTTCGAAATGACGGCCCAGCAGATCGCCCTGCACATGGCGCTGACCGTCATGTACCGCCCACCGCGCAAGAGCGCGCTCAAGCCGCTGGTCGAGGGCGCCCGTGCGCGCCACAACCTGAAGCTGGCCCCGGCCACCCTGTCCGGCGTCCGCATCCTGGCCAAGACCCTCAAAAGCGGCGAGCCGATCGGCCTGCTGCCCGACCAGGTGCCGCAGGAAGGCGAAGGCGTGTGGGCGCCGTGGTTCGGCCGCACTGCTTATACGATGACCCTGCCGGCCAAGCTGGCACAGCTGGGCAAGGCCGACATCCTGCTGGTGTATGCCGAGCGGCTGCCGCACGGCCGCGGTTATGTCGTGCGCTTCGTGCCCTTCGAGGGAAGCCTGGAAGGCTCGGCGGCGGAACAGGCGGCGTCCATCAACCGCGCCATGGAGCAGCTGATCGCGCGCTGCCCGGCGCAGTATTTCTGGAGCTACAACCGTTATAAACAGCCGGAAGGCGTGGCCGGTCCGGAAAGCGGGGCCGCGGCATGAGGCTCCTGCTCGGTATCATGTGGCTGCTGCATTTCCTGCCGCTGCCCATCCTCGGCCGCCTCGGCGAAGCGGTCGGCAGCCTGATGTTCCGGATCATGGGCAAGCGCCGGCGCATTACCTTGACCAATCTGCGCCTGTGCATGCCGGAGCTATCGGAGCGCGAGCGCCACGCGATCGCGAAGCAGCATTTCCGCGCCTACGCGCGCAGCATTTTCGAGCGTTCCATCCTGTGGTGGGCGCCGGAAGCGCGCGTGCGCAGCCTGATCCATGTCGAGCCGGCAGTGCCGAAAGCCGAGATGGAAGCGGGCCCGACCATCCTGCTGTGCCCCCACTTCGTCTGCCTCGACGTGGCCGGCGTGGCCTCGCGCGTGATCCCGGTATGCAGCATGTACGTGCCGCAGAAGAACGCAGCCTTCGACAGACTGCTGCGCCACGGCCGCGAACGCTACGGTCCGGTGCGCCTGGTGACGCGCAAGGAAGGCATCAAGCCGATCCTGCGCGCGCTGCGCGACGGCCTGCCCTACTTCATGCTGCCCGACATGGACTTCGGCGAGAAAGATGCCGAGTTCGTGCCTTTCTTCGGCATCCCGGCCGCCACCCTCACCGCGCTGGGCCGCATCGCGGCCACCACCGGCGCCAAGGTGATCCCGGTGGTCGCCACCTACCTGCCGAACTACCAGGGCTGGCGTGTGCGTTTTTATCCGGCATGGGAGAATTACCCGGGAGACGACATGGTCGAAGCCACACGCCGCATGAATGCCTTCATCGAGGAGCGCGTGCGCGAAGCCCCGGCCGAGTACTTCTGGACGCACAAGCGCTTCAAGACCCGGCCGCCGGGCGAGCCGTCCTTCTATGAATAATGAAGCAGAACTGACACCGACATGAAACTCAAATTCACCAAGATGCACGGCGCGGGCAACGACTTCATCGTCGTCGACGCCATCCACCAGGACGTCAATCTGAGCGCGGAACAATGGCGCCGCCTGGCGGACCGCCGCTTCGGCATCGGCGCCGACCAGATCCTGGTGGTCGAGCGCCCGGTGAGCGAAGGCTGCGACTTCCGCTACCGCATCTTCAACAGCGACGGCGGCGAAGTCGAACAATGCGGCAACGGCGCGCGCGCCTTCGGCCGCTTCGTCAGCGACAAGGGCTTGTCCAGCGAACGCAGCATCCGCGTCGAGACCATGAAGGGCATCATCGCCCCGCGCCTCGAGGATGACGGCAGCGTCACGGTGGACATGGGCGCGCCGCGCCTGGATCCGCTCGACGTGCCTTTCGATGCCGCCGGTTTGGCTGGATGGGCCGAGGGCGAGGACACCACCTGGCCGCTGCCGGTCGGCGGCAAGACCGTGTTCGTGTCGGTGGTCTCGATGGGCAACCCGCATGCGGTGCAGGTGGTGGAGAACGTCGATACCGCGCCGGTGGAGAGCATGGGCCCGGCGATCGAGGTGCACCCGCGCTTCCCCAAGAAAGTGAATGCCGGCTTCATGCAGGTGGTGGACCGCCACCACATCCGCCTGCGCGTGTTCGAACGGGGCGCCGGCGAGACCCTGGCCTGCGGCACCGGCGCCTGCGCCGCCGTGGTGGCCGGGATCCGGCGCGGCCTGCTCGATTCGCCGGTGCGCGTGTCGGCGCGTGGCGGCGAGCTCAGCATTGCATGGGCCGGACCAGGCCAGCCGGTCTACCTGAGCGGGCCGGCGGTGACCGTGTTCGAAGGCGAAGTCGAGATCTGAACGGATGAGCGTCATGCCCTGGGAAGGTGAGCAATGAGACTGAAGATCGTTTTGTCCGGACTCCTTGGCTGCCTGATCGGCGCAGCATATGGCGCGCCCTCGCTGTGCACGAAGAGTGAAACGGTCTATTTCTCTTGCACGGCAAAGACCGGGAAGATCATTTCACTCTGCGGCCAGGTCTTCAAGCCTGGTCCGTCTGGATGGCGCGAGGCGAGCGATGCGCCATGGCTGCAATACAGGTACGGCCGCCCTGGGGCATCGGAGCTCGTCTTTCCCTCATCCACAAAGGATTCGTTACAGCGCTTTGCCGCGCAACGCATTCGCGCCCAGGGCGGCCAGCTAAGAATCGATGCAATTGCTTTCGTCAGCGGCGGAATTGGCTATAGCGTGCAGTCCGTAACGCCTGACTCTGCCGAATCGTGGGAAGGCCTGGACATTGGCGATCCGCGCTCCTTCGATCTGGACCGTGGCCCCAAGCCCCGGGACCGCTATCCACGCGCAGAAATCCGTTGCACCAAAGGCGCCAATACTGCGGAATTTTTCGATCTCGTCGAATACCTGGACGGGAATTAGCCCAGTAACAGCAGCCATCACCAGGGCAGCGGGATCGCTTCGCCACGTTCATCGCCGACCGGCACGGGCGCGCAGGAACTCGTCAAGCAAGGAACGCCAGGGCTGCCTGCCGGCTATAAGCACGCCGGAAAGTGTTTGTCAGGCTTCCGAAGGCTTGCTTATGCCGCCAAGCCGATCTCCGCCGCGGCATCCCCTTCGTCCTCGGTCTTGCCCGCCGATCCCACCAGCGTCCGCAGCCGGTACAGGCGCTGCCGGTAATTTCCTTCAGGTCCGGACGGGCCGCAATCGATCCCCTCGAACAGCCGCGCAATGCGGTCGAGCGCATGCCGTTCCTGGGCCGTGTCGACCAGCACCAGGCGGCGCTTGCTGCGCCCATAGCTGGCGCGGATGTCGACCACCAGGCAGTGGCCGTGGTCGGCGGCGGGCACGTCCAGCAGCAGCGCTTCGGCGCGCGACAGGCCGAACAGCCCGGCCAGCTCCAGCCGTGCCTGCAGCAAGGGGTGCGCCTGCAGCAGCTTCTCGTGCCCGGCCAGCAGCTTGCCGGTCTCGGCATAGGGCGGTGTGGACAGGCGCGGTGCGATCTTGCGCAGCAAGGCCTGCGCTTCGGTGCTGCCCTGGGCGGACGCCTTCTGCAGCCAGTAGACGGCACGCACATCGTTGTTCTCGTTCTCGCGGCGCGCGCGCCAGGCGTTATGGCCGCATTCGAGCTGGGCATCGCGGTAACCCATCTCGGCCGCACGCTCGAGGTAGCGCTGGGCGTCGGCGACGTTGCGCTGTGAGAACTCGGGCTTGATATAGATGCGCGACAGCGCATACCAGGCCTGGGCCAATCCCTGCTCGCCCGCCAGCGTCAGCCAGCGGATCGCCTTCTTGAAATTGGCGGCGCCGCCGCCGGCGGCGATGCGGCGGCCGTCGACGCCCATGCGTGCGCAGCGCAGGCCCATCGCCAGCTGGGCGTAGCGGTCGTGCTCGGCCGCGGCGAGTTCCCAGAAGCACAAAGCCTCATCCGGGGCGAGCGGGCCGCCATGCCGGATGTCCGTACCCCGCCCTTCGTCGAGCAGGCGCGCCACCCGCGACAGCAAGGCGATGTCGCCCGGCGCCAGCCGGTGTATGCCGTCCTGGCTGGCGGCCATGTGCACCACGGCCCGCGCCAGCGGCAGCGCGCGCACCAGGTAGTCATCCCAGTGCCCGGCAGTCCAGGCCTGGTCGAGCACGGCTGACTGGGCCTCGGCCACGCCGCTGTCGGCCGCGCGCCGCAGCCAGCCCTGGGCCGAGACCGGCGCCCCCGTGCCGGCCGGCCGCACGGGCACGGCGTCGCGGCGGCGCGCCAGCAGCCATTGCGCATCGGGGAAGCCGGCGCGGGCGGCGTCTTCGAGCGCGCGCAAGGCCTTGGCCAGCACCGCTGTCTCGGCCGGGATAGCGGCGCCGCTGACGCCATCGCCCAGCACCAGCTGGGCGAACACCAGCCCGGCATGCACGCTGCCGTCGTCGTAGGCGCGCTCGTACCAGGGGGCGAGCGCCGCTGCGCCGGGCTGCGCCAGCGCCAGGGGAATGTGGTTGCCGATCAGTTGCCAGGCCGGCCGGCAGTCCTGCCGGGCAGCGCGCTCGAGCCAGTGCAGCGCAGTCGGCAGGCTCTGCGGCAAGCCGGCGCTGCCGAACAGGTAGAGCTTGCCCAGTTCGAGCTGGGCAGCGGCCTGCCCGGCGCGTGCGTTGCGGATGATCGCCAGTTCTTCGCGGTTTGCCATTGTTGCTTGTCGTGGTGTGGAATCGGCCAGCGCGGCCATGATGGCAATACCGGAAAAACGATGGCAGCTTGCTGGTGGTGCCAGCACGGGCTCCACGCCAAAAAAGTTGCCAATATACAAGAAATTCCAGATTGCCGTCGCCGCGCACCTCAGTGGGACGCAGAGAGTCTACGGCGTCGCCGCGGCCGCTCCGGTTCAATTCCCGGCTTCCTTGAGGCGGCGCAAACCCATCCATCCAGCTATCCATCTGTATCTTTGAAGCAATTTGTTACATGTTTCTGACTCGCGTTTCGAAAATACAACAACACAATTGGATTTATTGGCTTTCGACCAACTACGCCCTTCATAATTGACAAAACCGACAATCTTGACGACTCAAGCATTTAAGGTGCAGCTATCCGGGCATTTAACATTTAGGTCTCAATGCCAGGGATAAAGCTGAGATTTATTTAAGAAAAAGGAAACACGAATAATGAAACACTCCCTCATGGCCGTCGCTCTGCTTGGCGCATTCGCTGCCGGCACCGTGCACGCACAAACCTCGGTCCAGATCTACGGCACCATCGACGCTGGCGTCATCAAGCGCAGCGGTCAGAGCCTGAACATCGGCAAGCGTGCCTCGAACACCCTGGGTTTCAAAGGGACTGAAGAACTGGGCAACGGCCTCAAGGCACTGTTCCAGCTGGAAATGCGCTACGAGCCGGACACCGGCACCAATGAAATCGGCGGCAACGGCACCCAGCGTCCGCTGTTCCAGGGCCAGACCCGCGTCGGCCTGCAAGGCGACTTCGGCATGGTCCGCATCGGCCGCGGCCTGACCCCGTACCATGAAACCGTGGGCGCCTTCGAGCCCTTCCACGCTTCGCCGAGCCCGGCCGGCTTCTGGACCGACCTGGCCGTCGCCGGCTACAGCTCGCAGCCGCTGGACGTGGCTGGCTACTCGAGCAACCGCTTCTCGAACGGCGTCTGGTACAACTCGCCGGTCACCAGCGGCTTCCAGCTGAACGCAGCCATCGCCACCAAGGAAGGCGGCGGCGGCCCGGCCGTCATCGGCCGCGGCACCCCGGCCGCGCCGCAGTACCCGGTTGGCGCCGAAGCGTCGGCCAACCCGTTCTCGATCACCGGTACCTACAACAACGGTCCGGCCGCCTTCATGGCCGGCTACGAGCGTAACGCCATCGAGTCGAAGGTCTGGTCGATCGGCGCATCGTTCGCCGCCACCCCGGAACTGAAGCTGATGGGCCTGTACTCGAAGCAGGACCAGGAGCACAACCGCTTCGCCAACGCCAACACCAAGGCATGGGTGCTGGGCGCCAACTACACCATGGGCCCGGGCAAATTCCTGGCTGGCTATGGCCACAAGGACACCGATGGCCTGCAGAAGGTCAAGCAGCTGTCGCTCGGCTACGAGTACAGCCTGTCGAAGCGTACCTACCTGTACGTGGACGCATCGCGCAAGAAGGGCACCACCGCCATCCCGTCGACCGTCAACCACTACGACGTCGGCGTGAATCACTCGTTCTAAGCCGTATCCGGGCGCGGGCCTGCGGGCCTGCGCCCTGCAGCGGGGGCGGACATGGGCGACCATGCCCGCCCCCGTCGTTTCATCCCTTGTTCTGTAGTTTTTAAGCAACGCCGGCCAAGGCGCCGTCTCCTCCTGCATCGGGAGTCTGTACAGTGCACTGAAGCAATGGCATATTGGCAAGGCGCGTATTAAAACGCTCGTTCGCAAATAATTTGGAGACCCAATGAAGAAAAGTATCCTGGCCGCGCTGCTCGGCACCTGTTTCGCAACCTCGGCCTTCGCGCAGACCAGCGTGCAAATCTACGGTATCGCCGATGCCGGCGTGATGTGGCAGAAAGGTGGCCCGACCAAGATCTATAGCGGCGGCGCCGACGGTTCGCGCATTGGTTTCAAAGGCACTGAAGACCTGGGCAACGGCTACAAGGCGATCTTCAACCTCGAAGCGCGCGTCGAACTCGACACCGGCACCCAGCAGCCGACCCTGATGAACGACAATCCTGGCACCTTCCTGCTCAAGGGCATGGACGCGATCCCGGTCGCCATCCGCTCGCGCCTGCAGTCGCTGATCCAGCCGCCGGGCGGCCCGGCCGTCAACCAGGAACGCGCCCTGTTCGACCGCACCGCGATGGTCGGCGTGATCACCCCGGTCGGCGCCATCCTGCTGGGCCGCATGTACACCCCGGGCTATGAAGTCTTCAACATGGCCGACACCTTCGAGTCGGGCACGGCCGGCACCTGGGGCCACGTGACCGGCGGCACCGCCGGCTTCACCGCACTGGGCGCGGACATCCGCTCGCAGGAAGCCGTCCAGTACCGCATCGCCCTGCCGAACGGCATCGGCGCATCGCTGATGTACGGTCCGAAGGGTTCGGGCTACCTGGGCCGCTACAACAAGTTCCGCGCCGCCGCCGTGACCTACAAGGCCAACGGCTTCGACGTCGGCCTGGGCTACAACCACGGCTACGACCAGCAGAACCGTCCGAGCCTGCGCACCCTGACCGTGGGCGGTTCCTACGTCCTGGACGACAGCTGGAAACTGTTCGCCGGCTTCCACAGCCAGCGCAACCAGAACTCGGCCCTGCTGGCCGACTACATCGGCGGCTGGGATGCCGGCGTGACCCCGGTCCTGACCCAGCAGGGCGTGCCGGCGGCAAACCAGGCTGCGCTGCGCAACATCTTCGTGACCAACATCACCCGCAACACCCTGCAGGATGCACGCAGCTGGCAAGTCGGCGCGCACTACAAGATCGGCAGCGGCCGCATCATGGCCTCGTACGCGCACCAGGATGACCGCCTGGCCTCGAACAGCGACGCCGACCTGTACGCGATCGGCTACGACCACTTCCTGTCGAAGCGCACCGACCTGTACACCGTCGCCGCCATCATCCGTAACCAGAACGATGGCCAGTACGCACCGGGCACCGCCGGCAATCCGGGCGGCTTCACCAAGCGTCCGGGCGAAGACGGCCGCGCGCTGCAAATCGGCATCCGCCACCGCTTCTAAGCTTCGGCTTTCCGCATCAGAGACGCCCTTCGGGGCGTCTTTTTTTATGTCCGTCGAACTCTGCCCGTCAGGTAAAATGACGGACGAACTTTTCCCTCTGCATACTTTCATGACCATCGAGACACTCGACGCCAACGCCGTTGCCCAATACCTCATCGACCACCCGCAATTCTTCGAGGAGCACGCCGGCCTGCTGGGCGAAGTGAAGCTGTCGAGCCCGCTGACCGGCCGCGCCGTGTCGCTGCAGGAGCGCCAGATGGAAGTCATGCGCGACAAGTACCGCGTCCTCGAACTGCGCCTGGCCGAACTGACCCGCCGCGCCGAGGAAAACCACGCGATCGCCAATCGCTTCCACGCCTGGAACCAGGCCCTGCTCGCCTCGCAAGGCGGCGCCGCGATTGCGCGCGACCTGGTCGATGCGCTGCGCACCGAATTCATGGTGCCGCAGGTGACGCTGCGCCTGTGGAACCTGGCGCCGGAGCACGCCGACGCCTGGTTCGCGAACGGCGTCTCGGACGACGCGCGCCTGTTCGCCTCCAGCCTGCGTGCGCCCTACTGCGGCCTGAACAACGACTTCGAAGCGGTGCGCTGGCTCGACGACCCGGCCGCGGTGCGCTCGACCGTCCTGATGCCGCTGGTCGCCGACGGCAAGACCTTCGGCCTGCTGGTGCTGGGCGCCCCCAACGACGACCGTTTCACCGCGACCATGGCGACCGACTTCCTGGTCCACATCGCGGCCACCGCCAGCACCGCGCTGGCCACGCTGCGGGCATAAGCACCATGGCGGCGGCGCAGATGGATTGGCCCGCACGCTACCTGGGCGAGCTGACTACCCAGCGCCAGCTGTCGCCGCACACGGTCGCGGCCTACCGCCGCGACCTGCAAGAGCTCGCCACCCTGGCCGGTCACGAGGACTGGCCGAAACTGACCCACCACGACATCCGCCGCTTCGCCGCCAAACTGCATGCCGGCGGCCAGTCGGCGCGCTCGATCGCGCGCAAGCTGTCCGGCTGGCGCGGCTTCTACGACTGGCTGTCGGGCCAGGCGGCCTTGCCCGCCAACCCGGTCGAGGGCGTGCGTGCGCCGCGCCGCCCGAAGACCCTGCCCAAGGCCCTGTCGGTCGACGACGCCGTCCAGCTGATGGAAGGGAATGCCCACGGCCACCCGGAACCGGCCGAGCTGTGCGACCGCGCCATGTTCGAACTGCTGTACTCGAGCGGCCTGCGCGTGTCGGAACTCGCCGGCCTCGACATGGTCTATACCGAAGGCGGCAATGGTATGCCCGCCTCGCTCGGCTGGCTCGACCTGCAGGCCGGCGAGGTGGTCGTTACCGGCAAGGGCAAGCGCATGCGGCGCGTGCCCGTGGGCGCACCGGCACGCACGGCACTGTCCGCCTGGCTGGCGGTGCGGCCAGTCGCCCGCGACGGCAGCACCGCGCTGTTCCTGTCCGCCCGCGGCACCCGCATCACGCCGCGTGTCGTGCAGACCCGCCTGAAGGCGCACGCATTACGCGCAGGCACGCCCGTGCACGTCCACCCGCACGTGTTGCGCCACTCCTTCGCTTCGCACGTGCTGCAATCCTCGGGCGACCTGCGCGCGGTACAGGAATTGCTCGGGCACGCGAGCATCACCTCGACCCAGATCTATACGGCGCTCGACTTCCAGCACCTGGCGGCCGTCTATGACAAGGCGCATCCGCGCGCCAAGACCAAATAAGCGGCAATGGCTTGAGCGGCGTCAAGACGCTGCACGGTTGATGGTGGTCTGACACGAAATCCGGCATAATCGCCCGATTCTCCCGCCTTGATGCGGACACAAGCGACAACATAGCGACTATGGAACCTATCCCAAGCACCATCCTCACCGGCTTCCTCGGCGCGGGCAAGACCACCCTCCTCAACCGCATCCTGCACGAAGAGCATGGCCTGAAGATCGCGGTCATCGAGAACGAATTCGGCGAGGAAAACATCGACAACGAGATCCTGGTGCGCGACACCGGCGAGCAGATCGTCGAGATGAACAACGGCTGCATCTGCTGCACCGTGCGCGGCGACCTGATCGTGGCGCTGACCAGCCTGGCTCAGAAGCGTGCCGCCGGCGAAATCAGTTTCGACCGCGTGGTCATCGAGACCACCGGCCTGGCCAACCCGGGCCCGGTGGCGCAGACCTTCTTCGTGGACGAAGAAGTGGGCGCTAACTACATGCTCGATGCCGTGGTGACCGTGGTCGATGCGCGCCACGCGATGGACCAGCTGGACCGCCACGAGGAAGCTCAGCGCCAGGTCGGCTTCGCCGACAAAATCCTGCTCTCGAAGACCGACCTGGTCGATGCCGCCGCCGTCGATGCCCTGAAGGCCCGCCTGCACCGCATCAACCCGCGCGCGCCGATCTCCACCAGCGATTTCGGCCGTGCGCCGATTTCCGAGGTGCTGGACCTGCGCGGCTTCAACCTGAACGACAAGCTGGAGCTCGACCCGGACTTCCTGCTCGCCGAAGAAGGCCACGATCACGACCACGATCACGGGCACGGCGAGGATTGCAAGCACCACGACCATCACCACAGCCACCATACCGACGACATCGCCGCCTTCGTGTTCAAGAGCGAGCGCGCGTTCGACCCGGAACGCCTCGACCAGTTCCTGGGCAGCATGGTGCAGGTCTTCGGCCCGCAAATGCTGCGCTACAAGGGCGTGCTGTCGATGGCCGGCGCCGACCGCAAGGTCGTGTTCCAAGGCGTGCATCAAATCATGGGCAGCGACCTGGGGGCAAAGTGGGGCGAAGCCGAAACCCGTGGCAGTAAAATGGTGTTTATTGGTAAAAATTTACCAAAAGACGTATTTATCCGCGGACTCGAACAGTGTTTGGTATAAACTACATCAGTTTTGCGGGCAGCTCCGGGCCCGCCGACGACCTGCTGCGATAGTGGCAGGCCGGGCGCCAGCGCTACCGGCGCAAGCGCCTCCGGGCATGGTCCCACACGCCAGCCAGCATGTCGGGACAGGCAGTGAAGGACGGCGGTCGCCGTCCGGGCAGCGGCCCTGGCCCATGCACCTGTTGCCAGGGTGTTAATGCCGAGTTTGCTGCTAAAATGAAAACCTCTGTCGTATCGAAGGCATCATGACTAAAACAACGAAACCGAATACCGCCGCGCAGCTCGAAGAACGCCTTCTGACGGAAGAAGAAATTCGGGCGATGAGCGACGACGACTACATGAATCCGGCGCAGCTGGCGTTTTTCCGCAACCGCCTGCAAGAGCTCGAGAAGGAACTGCTGAAAAATGCCGGCGAAACCACCGAGCACCTGCGCGAAACCGTGCTGGTGCCGGATCCGGCCGACCGCGCGACCATCGAAGAAGAACACGCGCTGGAACTGCGCACCCGTGACCGCGAACGCAAGCTACTCAAGAAGGTCCAGCAATCGCTGCAAGCCATCGACAACGGCGAGTACGGCTGGTGCGAGGAAACCGGCGAGCCGATCGGCATCCCGCGCCTGATCGCCCGTCCCACCGCGACCCTGTCGCTGGAAGCCCAGCAGCGCCGCGAACTGAAGCAAAAACTGTACGGCGACTGATACGCCGTCCACCTGCTACCGAACAGAGCATGCCCCGCAAGGTGCATGCTCTTTTCTTTTGGCGTGCATATATTCCGTTTCTCATGGGATACACTAACGCTGCGACGCATGCGCTGTATATGCTCGCGTGTGTGCGCAGCACATGCCGCCCGCAGCCGTGCTACCGTCATGCTCGTGCCGGGACTTGTTCAATTATCCATTGGGGACCATGGGGCTGTTCTCCTTCCTGAAAAAAAAGAGCGACGCGCCAGGCGACGAGATCCTGGCGCTGGACACGCGCCTGCGCGCCGGCGAGCCTTCGCGCCTCGACAGCGAAGCTGAACGCGAGCGCCAGCGCGCCATCGCGCGTGCCACCGCCGCCAAGATCGACGAGATCGAGCTGGAGATGACTTCCGCGATCTTCGACGACGAACCGGCCTGGGGCAGTGCAGCGCGCCGTCCCGCTGCGGCGGCTCCTGCGCCCGTGCCCGAAGCAGCCGCAGAGGAGCTCCCCGATGCCGCGGCCGTGCCGGCTACCGCGCCGGCCGTCGAGGAAAGCGCCATCCTGTACGCCAACGGCCAGGCCATGGCCGCCGAAGGCCTGCTGCTCGACAGCCTGGCCGGTTTCGGCCAGCACGAACGCCTGCCATGGTGGATGCTGTTCGACCTATACCAGGCCACCGGGCAGGAAACCCGCTTCGAGAGCATTGCAATCGACTATGCCAGCCACTTCGAGACCTCGCCGCCGGCCTGGCAGCCCCTGCTGCCCGCCCAGGCCGCGCCCCAGCTGGCCGGGGTGGCGGCCAGCGAAAGCTTCGGACCCGCACTCGACGGCGCCATCGAGGCGCGCCTGCAGCGCCTGCTGGCGTCAAGCGCCCCATTGGTGCGCATCGATCTCGGCGCGGTGCGCAGCGCCGATGCCCAGGGCTGCGCCCTGCTGCTGAAGACCCTTCAATCGCTGCGCAAGGAAGGACGCGAACTGGTGCTGGCAGGCGCCGACACCCTGATGGCGACCCTGCGCCCCATGCTGGCGGTGGGCGACCGCGCCTGCGGAGAAGCGCCCTGGCTGCTGCTGCTCGAACTGCTGCTGCTGTCCAAGCGCGAAAAGGATTTCGAGGAATCGGCGATGGACTACTGCGTCACCTTCGAGCTGTCGCCGCCCTCGTTCGAAACGCCGACGCACGTCTCGACGGCCGTCCCGGCCCCTAGCGCGGGCGACCGCTTCCTGCTGCCGGCACTCGCGCTGGGCGACTGCGCCGCGCTGCTGGACGCCATCGACGCCTATGCCGAGGGACGCGAGCTGCTGGTGCTGGACTGCTCGCGCCTGGCGCGCATGGACTATGCCTGCGCCAGCGCGCTGCAGGGTCGGCTGCGCCTGCACGCGGAACAAGGGCGCCGGGTCGAGCTGCGCGAACTGAATCATTTGGTCGCCGCCCTGCTGCGCCTGCTCGGCTATGCACATGGCGACAGCGGCATTCGTCTTTACCCGCACCGGTATTAATTCAAGCTTTTCCCTTTGTCCATTTATAAACCCGTGTCCACGTTACGTGGACACAGCGTAGAAGTGGACAGTGCGGCAGCGGTTTCTATGCGATATCCGAATTAACGCTGAGCTCATCTTGCAATTCCAAGCACCCACCCCATCTGCGGCTTGCTAGACAACCACGAGGCTAAAAATGGAACAATTTCACGGCACCACCATCGTCACTGTGCGGCGCGGCAGCCAGGTCGCACTGGGCGGCGATGGCCAGGTCACGCTGGGCAATGTCGTCATGAAGGGCTCGGCGCGCAAGGTGCGCAAGCTGTATCAGGGCAAGGTCCTGTGCGGATTCGCCGGCGCCACCGCCGACGCCTTCACCCTGCTCGACCGCTTCGAAGCCAAGCTGGAAAAACACCAGGGCAACCTGCTGCGCGCCTCGGTCGAACTGGCCAAGGACTGGCGCACCGACCGCATGCTGAGCAAGCTCGAAGCCATGCTGCTGGTCGCCGACAAGGAATCGACCCTGATCATCACCGGCAACGGCGACGTGCTCGAGCCCGAAGACGGCCTCGGCGCGATCGGCTCGGGCGGCGTGTACGCCCACTCGGCCGCCAAGGCCCTGTTCGAGAACACGGATATGGCGCCCGCCGAGATCGTCAAGAAGTCGCTCACCATCGCCGGCGAGCTGTGCATCTACACCAATCTGTCCCACATCATCGAGACCCTGGAATGAACCAGTCCCCCATCATGAACATGACGCCCCCCGAGATCGTCTCGGAACTGGACAAGCACGTGGTCGGCCAGGGCAAGGCCAAGCGCGCGGTCGCGATCGCGCTGCGTAACCGCTGGCGCCGCCAGCAGGTCGCCGAGCCGCTGCGCCATGAGATCACCCCGAAGAACATCCTGATGATCGGCCCGACCGGCGTCGGCAAGACCGAGATCGCGCGCCGCCTGGCCAAGCTGGCCGATGCGCCCTTCATCAAGATCGAAGCGACCAAGTTCACCGAGGTCGGCTACGTCGGCCGCGACGTCGACACCATCATCCGCGACCTGATCGACATCGGCGTCAAGCAGACCCGCGCCAGCGAGCAGAAGAAGGTGCGCCAGCGCGCCGAGGATGCCGCGGAAGACCGCATCATCGACATCCTGGTGCCGCCGGCACGCGACTTCGGCTTCAACGTCAGCAATGGCGGCAGCGACGCCAAGGAAGGCGACGCCACCCGCCAGACCTTCCGCAAGCGCCTGCGCGAAGGCTCGCTGGACGACCGCGAGATCGAGATCGACGTGGCCGACCAGGCCCCGCAGATGGAAATCATGGCGCCGCCGGGCATGGAAGAAATGACCGAGCAGATCAAGTCGATGTTTGCCGGCGTCGGCAACGCGCGCAAGAAGCCGCGCAAGATGAAGATCAAGGAAGCGATGAAGCTGCTGGTCGACGAGGAAGCCGCCAAGCTCGTCAACGAGGACGAGCTGAAGCAGAAGGCGATCGCCAACGTCGAGCAGAACGGCATCGTGTTCCTGGACGAGATCGACAAGATCGCGACCCGCTCGGAACACGGCGGCGCCGACGTCTCGCGCGCCGGCGTGCAGCGCGACCTGCTGCCGCTGGTCGAAGGCACCACCGTGAACACCAAGTACGGCATGATCAAGACCGATCACATCCTGTTCATCGCCTCGGGCGCTTTCCACCTGTCGAAGCCGTCGGACCTGATCCCCGAGCTGCAGGGCCGCTTCCCGATCCGCGTCGAACTGGAATCGCTGTCGATCGAAGACTTCAAGAGCATCCTGACCTCGACCGACGCCAGCCTGACCAAGCAGTACGAAGCCCTGCTGGCGACCGAAGGCGTGAAGGTCGACTTCACCGACGAAGGCATCCACCGCCTGGCCGAGATCGCGTTCTCGGTCAACGAGCGCATGGAGAACATCGGTGCGCGCCGCCTGTACACGGTGATGGAAAAACTGCTCGAGGAAGTCTCGTTCACGGCCGGCGCCACCCAGGCCCAGACGGTCACGATCGACGCGGCCTACGTCAACGGACGGCTCGACGCGCTGTCGGTCAACGAGGACCTGTCGAGGTACGTGCTGTAATGCGCGTACTGTAATTATCCAAGGAGGAGGACTGGCGATGGCAAACAAGGCACTGGCGACGCGGCAGAAGATGCGGCTGCGGGTGGAGCCATCTCAGCAGTTCGGCAAGCCGCGCAATCCGTTTGCGGCATTGGCCAAGGCGCGTTCGGCCGGCGCGCACGCCAAGCCGCTCTCCAGCGAGCGGCAGGAGGCCAAGCGCATGCTGAAGAAGGCCAAGCTGGTCGCGGACGACGACTGAAGAACGGCCCTTCTCTGACCGATTTCCCCTTTGGCGGGCGCGCTTGCGTGTCCGCCTTTTTTACGTCCATCTCATCGGCAGCTTGTGCCGCGCCGGATTCGGCTGTACATTTTTCGCTGTTATCCACCTGACAGGAATCGCATGAGCTCACCGGAGTTGGTACTCGACGTGCTGCGCGCGGAAATGCGCACCGCAAGCATTACCTACAAGGACTTGGCCACACGCATCGGCGTGAGCGAATCGAGCGTCAAGCGCATGTTCGGGCAGAAGGACATGGCCCTGTCGCGCCTGGCCCAGATCTGCCAGGTGACCGGGATCGCGCTCGAAGACGTGCTGCGCCGCGCCGCCGACGCCCGCCCCCAGTCCGACGCCCTCACCCTGCCGCAGGAAACCTCGCTGGTCGCCAATCCGCGCCTGCTGCTGATGGCGATCTGCTGCCTCGGGCACTGGTCGCTGGAACAGGTGATCGAAACCTACCGCCTGACCGAACCGGAATGCATCACCCTGCTGGCCGAACTCGACCGGCTCGGGCTGATCGAACTGAAACCCCTGAACCGCTACAGCCTGCGCGTATCGAACGCCTTCCGCTGGCTGCCGGACGGCCCGGTGCAGCGCTACTTCCGCGAACACGTGGTGAAGGATTATTTCGCGGGCGGCTTCGACCGGCCGGGCGAAGCGCTGATGTGCCTGCCGGCGCGGCTGTCCAGCGCCAGCGCCCAGGAACTGGCGCAGAAGATCGAACAGCTGGCGGGCGAACTGGCGCGCCTGCACCGCAACGACCGCCGCCTGCCCTTGCAGGAGCGCGACGGCTATACCTTGCTGCTGGGCTTCCGGTCCTGGGAATTCGCGGCGTTCACGGCTTTGCGCCGGGGGTAAGCCAAGCGGGTCAAGCCGGCCTGGTCTGGGTATCGCCGCCCTGCCATATGCCTTGCTGTATGATCCCGCACCTGAATACGAAAGCCGCACATGCTCACCATTACCATCAAGCAGGGCAAGGAAAAAAGCATCCTTGCCGGCGAACCCTGGATTTACCTCTCAGCCATCGACAAGGTCGAGGGCAAGCCCGCGGAACGCAACAAGCAGGGCGTCACGGCCACCGTGCAGTCCTCGTCGCGCCAGTTCCTGGCGCGCGCGGCCTACAACGCCAAGTCGCAGATCGCCGCCCGGGTCTGGACCCTGCGCGAGGACGAGCCGGTCGACCACGCGCTGATCAAGCGGAGGGTGCAGACCGCCGTCGAGCGCCGCCTCGACATGTGGCGCAGTGCCGATCCGCAGGCGCTGGTCCAGCTGGTCGACGCCGAACAGGACGGCTTGCCCGGCTTGCTGGTGCACGGCTATGGCGGCGCCGAGGGCTACCTGGTCTGCCAGTTCAATGCCGCCGGGGTCGACCTGTGGAAGGTGCCGGTCGTGCAGGCCCTCCTCAAGGCCACGGGCTGCCCGAATGTCTACGAGCGCTGCGACGAACTGGTGCGCAAGGCAGAAGGATTGCCGATCACGCGGCGCACGCTGGCCGGTGAAGAACCGCCCTCGCGCCTGAGCGTGCGCGAGGGAAGCCGGCTGCTGCCGATGGACATCCGTACCGGCTTCACCTACCCGCGCTGAACGCCCTTGTCTGGCCGGCTGACTTCTGGCATCAACCACAGCAGGGCCAGCAGCACGTGGATGAGCGCGCCGAGCGGCGGGTAGACCAGCGACAGCAGGATCGCCAGCGCATACAGCGCGACCGACAGCCGGTTCTTGCCGCTGCTCCAGGAGTGCAGACTGGCGGCGCCGCTGTCCACGTCCAGGCGCCAGGACAGCAGGATGAAAGAGATCGAGCACAGCAGCAGTGCCACCCCGTACAGCGCGACCGGCACCGGCGCCATCGGGTTCTCGCCGGCCCAGGCCGTCACGTAGGGAATCAGCGACATCCAGAACAACAGGTGCAGGTTGGCCCACAGGGTGGCGCCGTCGACCTTGGCCACCCGGTCGAGCAGCGCATGGTGGTTGACCCAGTAGATGCCCACGTAGACGAAGCTGAGCGCATAGCGCAGCCAGCCCGGCAACACCTCCGCCAGGTCGGCGACGGCAGTGCCGTGGGGCGGCTTCAGTTCCAGCACCATGATGGTGATGATGATCGCGATCACGCCGTCGCTGAAGGCCTCGAGGCGGTTCTTGTTCATGGGGCCTCCGGCTCTGCCTGCACCAGGTGCAGGCACAGGATCACCACCGGCACGATCAAAGCCACGAAACCGAAGGCGCGGTAGGCGAAGGCCGCGGCGGCACAGCCGAGGGCGAAGGCCAGCACCGGCCAGAAGAACTTGGCGCAGCGTGCCTTGGTGGCCGCGTCGGCGGCGCCGCGCAGGCGGTCGACCGTGTCGATCACGAGCTGGGTGACGTTCCCGGTCATCATCGAGGTCGGCGCCAGCTGGGTCAGCAGCAGCTTGCTGGCCGCGCTGTGCGCGCCCATCGCGGCGGCGCCGAGCAGGCCGGCCGCCATCGCAAAGGCACCGGCGCTGCTGCCCACCGGTTCGGCCAGCATGCCGCAGGCCATGAAGCCCAGCAGCAGCACCAGCTGCAGCAGGTAGGACGGCTTGAGAGCCGCCTTGCCACGCCGCTCGCAGCCCGCCACCAGCAGGCGGGCTGCGGCGATACCCAGGATGAAGGCCGGGAAGGCCAGCAGCTTGAGCAGCGAAGGTGTCTGCGCCGGGTCGGCCAGCGCGGCCGCGATCAGGACGAAGTTGCCGGTGACGTGGGCCGTGAACAGGCCGAACAGGGCGACGAAACCGAGGGTGTCGACGTAGCCGGCCATGAAACCCATGCTAGACGCCTGCAGGCGCTGGAAGCGTGCGCTCGTCATGATCAGAACGCGAAGCAGCTGCAGCCGAAGGCACCCCAGAAGCCGCCGAAGTCCGAGACCGGAACATTCGACTTGCGGGCACGGTCATGGCTGTGGGCGTGCACGCCGCAAGGGCCGGAGCACTGGTGCGGCAGGGCCATGTGCGATTGCTGCGGCTGCGGGGCGGCCTTGCGCCAGTGGCCCGGTACCTTCTGCACCGGCGACCATTCCGGCAGCACGGGAATCGGCGCCGGCCCAATGTCGCTGAATTCGGCGGCGCCGTAGACCACCTTGCCGCCGACCACGGTCAGCACCGATTCGATCGCCTTGATGTCTTCCGCGTCCACGCTGAAGAAATCGCTTGATAAGGCCACCAGGTCCGCCAGCATGCCTTCCTTGATGCGGCCCTTGCGGCCCTGCTCGTTCGAGAACCAGGCACTGCCCGAGGTCCACAGTTCGAGCGCGACGCTGCGGTCGAGCAGGCCCTTGTCGCCATACAGCGGCAGGCCGCCGACGGTGCGGCCGGTCACCAGCCAGTACAGGGCGGTCCAGGGGTTGTAGCTGGCCACGCGGGTGGCGTCGGTGCCGGCGCCCACCGGCACGCCCATCTCCAGCATCTGCTTCACCGGCGGCGTGGCCTTCGCCGCTTCGGCGCCGTAGCGGTCGACGAAGTATTCGCCCTGGAAGGCCATGCGGTGCTGGATCGCGATGCCGCCGCCCAGCGCTTTCACGCGCTCGATGTTGGCCTGGCTGATGGTCTCGCAGTGGTCGAACATCCAGTGCAGGCCGTCGAAAGGAATCTCGCGGTTGATCTTCTCGAACACGTCGAGCATGCGGGTGATCGATTCGTCATAGGTCGCATGCAGGCGGAAGGGCCAGCGCTCGCTCACCAGGTGGCGCACCACCTTTTCCAGTTCGTCCTCCATGCCCTCGGCCAGCTCGGGGCGCGGCTCCAGGAAGTCCTCGAAGTCGGCCGCCGAGAACACCAGCATCTCGCCGGCGCCGTTGTGGCGGTAGTAGTCGCTTCCCTGCCCCGGCGTCACCATGCCGGTCCAGCGCTGGAAGTCTTCCAGCTCCTTGCCCTTGTTCTGGGTGAACAGGTTGTAGGCGATGCGGATGGTGAGCTGTTCGTTGCGGTCGAGTTCCTCGATGACGGAGTAATCCTCGGGGTAGTTCTGGAAGCCGCCGCCGGCGTCGATCGCGCTGGTGATGCCGAGACGGTTCAGCTCACGCATGAACTGGCGCGTCGAGTTCACTTGCAGGTCGTAGGGCAGCTTCGGGCCCTTGGCCAGGGTCGCGTACAGGATCATCGCGTTGGGGCGGGCGATCAGCATGCCGGTCGGGTTGCCGGCGGCGTCACGCTGGATCTCGCCGCCCGGCGGGTTCGGCGTGTCCTTGGTGTAGCCGACCGCGCGCAGCGCGGCGCGGTTGAGCAGCGCGCGGTCGTACAGGTGCAGGATGAACACCGGGGTGTCGGGCGCGGCGGCGTTGATTTCCTCGAGGGTCGGCATGCGCTTCTCGGCGAACTGGAATTCGTTCCAGCCGCCGACCACGCGCACCCATTGCGGGTTCGGAGTGCGCAGGGCCTGTTCCTTCAGCATGCGCAGCGCGTCGCCAAGTGACGGGACGCCTTCCCAGCGCAGCTCGAGGTTGTAGTTCAGGCCACCGCGGATCAGGTGCAGGTGCGAGTCGTTCAGGCCGGGGATCACGGTGCGGCCGTTCAGGTCGATGACCTGGCTGCCCGCTTCCCGGAAGCGCATCACGTGCTCCTGGTCGCCGACCGCCAGGAAGCGGCCGTCGCGGATGGCGACGGCGCTGGCGTTCGGACGCGCGCGGTCGAGGGTGGCGAACTTGCCGTTGATGAGGAGGGTGGTCTGTGCTTGCATGCTGCTGCTCCTGGCTGTGGTGGCGTGGTGGTCCGCCCTGGGGCGGACCGGTTCGGCGTGATTAGCGTACCGGTGCCGGGACCGGCGCCAGGACTTCGTTCTGGCCCTGGTTGCGGGCCGCGGCCTTGTGGACCATGGTGTAGGCGTAGTCCACACCCATGCCGTAGGCGCCCGAGTGCTCGGTGACGATCTTGATCACGGCATCGTAGGTGTCGCGGTGCGCCCAGTCGCGCTGCCATTCCAGCAGGACCTGCTGCCAGGTGACCGGCACCACGCCGGCCTGGATCATGCGCTGCATCGCGAAATCGTGGGCATCCTTCGAGGTGCCGCCCGAGGCGTCGGCCACCATGTAGATCTCGTACTCGCCTTCCAGCATGGCGCACAGGGCGAAGGTGGTGTTGCAGACTTCGGTCCACAGGCCGGCCACGATGACCTTCTTCTTGCCGTTCCTGGCCAGCGCGTCACGCACCTTCTGGTCGTCCCAGGAATTCATCGAGGTACGCTCGAGGATGGGGTGGTTCGGGAACACGTCCAGGATTTCCGGGTAGGTCTTGCCGGAGAAAGACTCGGTCTCGACGGTGGTGATGATGGTCGGGATGCCGAAGGCCTTGGCTGCCTTGGCCAGGCCGACCACGTTGTTCTTCAGGGTCTGGCGGTCGATCGACTGCACGCCGAAGGCCATTTGCGGCTGGTGGTCGATGATGATCAGCTGCGAGTTTTGCGGGGTCAGGACTTCGAGTTTGGCGTTGGTCATGATGTGCTCCTTCAGGGTTTGATCAAGTAAGTAAGAATCGAATCAGCCTGGACGGGACTCGTCGGCGGCTTCGCGTTTGGCGCTGGGGACGCCGGTAATCCGGGGCTTGCATTCGCTGGCGAACCAGGCTTTGGTGACCGGCACGCCGTCGAGCATGCGTTTGGCGACCGGCACCACCTGTTCACCGATCAGCATGCCGAGCAGGCCGACCAGGGCGATGGCGGGTGGCGCCGGCGAGCGGACGTTGATCAGTCCGTAGACCACGCCTGCCAGGATGCCGGCGCCGAGAGAAACGAGGTACATGCTGTGCTCCTTTGCCTCAAAACCATCGAACTCTTCGATGCTTCAGGAACCGTGCTTCTCTGCTCCTGCTCGCCCTTGTGTTCGATGCGATGGAGTCATTATGCGTGGCTCAAACAGAAATGAAAAACGGATAATTTGCAGCCATACAATCGAAATTTTCGAATGTATGCTGGGAGGCGAAGACGCGCGGGATGGGTCGTCTTCAACGGGCGTGGGATACCGGGTGGGCATGCGCCTGAGGTGCTAGCGCATGCTGCAACAGCTGCGCGCCCTTGGCAAGGGAAGATGCGAATCGATCAGTGGGACATCATGTTACCAATGAAGCCGCAATGGCCCGGTGTACCGGGCGGTACGACAAAGCCATTGCGGCTGCCTGCTCAGAATGGCATGGCGAAGTCGATTGCGCCTCTCAACTGCTCGACATCGGCAATTCCGACCAGGACAAGCGAGGTACCCGGCAAGCTGATGAGCAAATCCTCGCCCGTATCGGTCACATATTTCGACAGGAAGGCATCGATGCTCATCGGCGCCGAGAAGAAGCCGGCAAGGAACAGCTTGTCGCCCTCGCTGGCATTGAAGCCGTGGATGCGATCGTTGCCGTTTTGGGACTCGAATACGTACTTGTCGGCCCCCGCGCCGCCGGTCAGGACGTCATTGCCCTTGCCACCGAAGAGGAAGTCGCCTTCGCTTCCCCCATCGAGCGTGTCATTGCCACTGTCTCCGTACAGATAGTCGATCCCCGCCCCACCGCTCAGCTTATCGTCACCGTTCCCGCCATAGAGTGCATCGGTGCCACCGAAGCCGGACAGCAGGTCATTGCCATTGCCGCCCTGCAGCACATCCTCGGCATTGTTGGTTGCATTGCCCGACAGGGTATCGTTGCCATTGCCCCCATTCAGATTGACACCCTTGTCGTTGGTCGACCCATTGATGGTGACATTGATGACATTCCTGCTCGACAGGCCGCCTGCGTCCGTTGCCGTGTAAGCGAAGCTGGCCCTCAAGGTCTGACCGGTGAGCATCCAGTCCAGCTCGGGAGGTGGCGTGATGGTCACGGTCGTCCCATCGGCCGAGAGCGTGGCTTTCACGCTCAGGAGATTCAGGTCCACCGCTGTTTTGGTCACCGGATTGATCAACTTCGGCAGCTCGTCGCCGCTGGTCACCCAGCTCAACTGGGCCACATTGCTATCGAAGGACAGGGTGTGCCTGTCGCCGGCATCCTGGTCGGAGACGGCGTCCGTGAACTGGACAATGATCGGCGCATTCTCGAAGGTCGTCAGGTTGAGTTTGACCGGGTCCGGTGCTTCATTGACGTTGCTGATACCGAGCGCGACGCTTTGCTCGCTGCGGTTGCCCGCAGCATCCGTTGCCGCCACGGTGAAGCTGTAGGCATTGCGGGTTTCGTAATTCGGATTGTCGACCAGGATCACACTACCGTCGTCACGGATCGCGAACTTGCCGGCATCGCTGCCGCCCAGGCTGTAAACCACCGCGTGCTGATCCGTTGCATTGCTCCGATAGACAAGCTGTCCCTCACCGATGTTTTCCGCGACGCTGATGTGGGTCGGCGAAGTGAATTGTGGCCCCGTACGA